>DBCH01000144.1:0-3218 GCA_002292955.1 Microbacteriaceae bacterium UBA963
ACCGTCCGCGTCTGCGGATTAGAAGTCTGCGATGTACTCGTTCACTTCCCAGTCGGTGACATCGCGCGTCGCGGGATCCTTCACCGTAGCGGTGTACCGTGCGATTTCGTCACGTTTCATCACCATGAACACCGTGATGAGCTCCTCAGAAAGCTGCGCACGTAGCTCTTCGTTTGCCTCCAACGCGTCGAGAGCCTCGGCGAGGGACATGGGAAGAATCGGCGCCGCATCGTTGTCGTAGGCCATGCCTTCCGCGGGATCAGGACAAGGCAGGTCGCGCACGATACCGTCGAGAGCAGCGGCGAGAATTCCCGCGATGACCAGATAGGGGTTCGCCATACCGTCGGCAACACGGACCTCGAGTCGCGTTCCCTGCTCCCGCTCCGGAGGTACGCGCACCATGCACGCGCGATTATCGAATCCCCAGTTTGCTCGATAGGGCGCGAGGGTATCGGGTCCCAGCCGCTTGAAGGCATTAATGCTGGGGTTTGTCAGCGCCGTCAACGCAGCAGCGTGGGCCGTGACTCCCGCAATCATCTGTTTTGCGGTAACCGACAAATTCCCTGCGCCGTCGTGCATCTGGTTTGCACCGTTCATGTCGGTGACGGAGAAGTGCAGGTGAAATCCGCTACCGCCCTCATCACTCCAGGGCTTGCCGACAAACGTGGCGTGCTGTCCCGCGCGATGGACAATTTCTTTGGTCGCGGCCTTGAAGAAAAAGGTTCGATCGGCCGCGTCGAGCGCCTCCGAGTGCCAAAGATTTATCTCATACTGCCCCGGCGAAAACTCGTGGTTGCCGGCAAAAGCACCGATGTTCATCTGATCGATCATGCGCAAGAGGTACAGAAATGTTCCCTCGGGGTCGACCAGGCTGCCGGTCGTATAGACCCGACCGGTGCGCTCGAGAGAACGACGGTAGCCACCTTCCGGGGTGTGGTCGGCGATGTAAAACTCTAGTTCTGGACCGCACACCGGCTGCAGGCCAATCTTGTGGTAGCCCTCGATGACCTTCTTCAAGACCGCCCGCGGCGACATCATGGTGGGGCTACCGTCGGGATTGAAGAGGTCGGCAATCACATAGGCGAGGCCTTTCTCCCACGGAACGTCCACGATTGACTCCGGCACAAGGTGGCTCACCATGTCGGGGTAACCGTCGCTCGCAATGTTGTTTGCTTCCAGAACGTCACCGACCGCGTTCGTCAGAAGCACTCCGAAGGAGAATGCCGGCCCATTGTGCGCAACTTTGTCGAGTTGGCTGACGAGTACATCCTTCGAACGCGGCACACCAATGACGTCCGTGTAGAGAAACCTGAGCACGTCTATTCCCCGGCTCGTCAATTCGTCGCGTAACACGGAAAGGTTGTCATTCATGCTGTGCTACTCCTTTGTCGCATTTTAATTCTTTACGGGCTATCGTTAGGGTACGAACGACACTACTCGTCGGAGGCAAAAAGTGAAAGCCCTATTCATTCAGCATGACCACGCGGGACACACGGGAGCCGTCGGACGCCGGTTCGCGCACCACGGCTTTGAGATCGAGGAATTTCTCGTGGTGCCCGAAGCGCAGTTTTACGAACCAAACATTCAGGTGAGCTTTCCCGATCTCAACGACTACGACGTGATCATTCCCCTGGGTGCACCGTGGGGTGCGTGGGATGACGCCTGCATTGGCAACTGGCTCTCTGAGGAAGTACAGGGCATTGGAGACGCCGTGCGCGCCGGCAAACCCGTTCTGGGCATTTGTTTTGGGGCCCAGGTCGTTTCTCGGGCTCTCGGCGGAGAGGTGAGCCCGGCCCCCGTTTCTGAAATCGGCTGGACGTACATCCGCAGCGTGGAGCCACAACTGGTGTCGAATGGCCCGTGGTTTCAGTTCCACTACGACCGGTTCACCGTGCCTCCCGGCGCGCGCATGATTGCGGAAAATCCGGCGGCACCGCAGGCCTTCGTTGTGGGTAAGACGCTGGGTGTGCAGTTTCACCCCGAGCTCAACTCAGAGACACTCGCCGAGTGGTTCGAGTGGGGTGGGGCCAGCAAGGTTGCCGAAGCTGGACTGAGCCCCGAGATTATGCTGCAACAAACGCGTGATGAAGAGGAAGCGGCCGAAAAACGCACCTACGCGCTCGTCGACGCCTATCTCTCCAGCGTGGCCGGGCTAATTTCCTGACCCGACGTTAGCGCTGTGTCGCCCGCACGGGCATGCGCTTGATGCCGTGAACGAAGTTCGAGCGCAAGAAGTCGACGTCGCCCGTGCGCTCCATGGAATTCAGTCGGCCGATTAAGTCCTCGAACATGATGCGCAGCTCAATGCGCGCCAGGGCGTTACCCAAGCACATGTGCGGGCCGCCGCGCCCAAAGGTCATGTGCTCATTTGGGTTACGGGTGCAGTCCATCGTGTTGGGATTGTCAAACACCGCATCATCGCGGTTTCCCGAAGCGAACCAGGTCACGACCTTATCGCCCTCGCTAATCCGAGTGCCCGCAAACTCGGTGTCTTTAGTGGCGGTGCGACGGAAATGGAAAACCGGACTCGCGTAGCGCAGGAATTCCTCAACCGCCCACGGAATCGCGCTGGGATTCTCCTGCAGAAATGCCAACTGCCCGGGGTTGTTCAGCAGGTTGTTCATGGTGTGCGTGATGGTGTGGCGCGTTGTCTCGTTTCCCGCCACGACGAGGAGCAAGAAGTTGGTGTGGAAGTCCCGATCATCCAGCTTCATGCCGTCATTCGGAACTCCGTTGACGATGAGGGAAATGAGGTCTTTGCCGTCTTTACCTTCGCGCTGGCGACGAAGTTCGTCGCCGTACCTGAATACCTCGAGGGCGGCCGGTGAGCGAAACGGGAGGTCTTTGTACTTTTCACTTTCGGCAGAGTCGATGAGTACGTCGGCATGCTCGGGATCATCGAAGCCCACCATGCGGTTTCCCCATTCGATGAGTTGACCGGTGTCTTCGTCGGGAACATCAAGCAGCTTGGCGAGAACGCGAATCGGGAAGTCGGCGGCAACTTCATCGACGAAGTCAAACTCCCCTTTGGCAAAGGCGTTGTCGAGCGTTGTCGCGGTCAAACCTCTCAAAAAGGTCTCATAGGTCGCCACATTGCCGGGCGTGAATTCAAATTGAATCAGGCGCCGCATGGCGCGGTGGCGCGCACCGTCGGTCTCGAGGAGCGAACGCCGAGCATCCATCTTGTCGGGTTCCACCTCTTCGAGGTTTGTGAACTT
>DBCH01000144.1:3244-5797 GCA_002292955.1 Microbacteriaceae bacterium UBA963
TCGCTGGTGAAAGTCTCGGGATCCCTCAGGATGCGGACGATGTCGTGGTAGCGCGTGGCGGAGTGAAACCCGTGATTGGGTGACTCTTCATCACTCCAGTGGAGTCCCGGCTGTTGACGCAATTGCGCAAAAAGTTCCCAGGGTGCCCCGTGGGCAAAATTGTCAAGGTCGGCAAGACTGATCTGCGTCGACGTCGGCATCTCATCTCCTCGGAAATATTTGTTTGGATACGAACAAAATTTACTTTACCGGACGAGGGTCATGAATCGTCAAGACTAAACAATCCACACGTCGTTGCACATCTCGCTCAATTGACAACGCGCCTAGACTAATGGCGCAGAAAGAACGCGCTGCTTCATGCCCGATTACAGACGGATTCCTCATGACCGGTAGTCACACTCTCACTGAGACAGAGAACCAGGTAGCCTCGCGCCTCACGGGGCAGCCAATCGATTTCAACAGCATGGCGGTCGTGTCTAACCTGTTTCGCGCCGCTAACGCCGTTCGCAACCATCTCGAGCGCACCGTCCTTGCTCAGCACAACTTGAGCTGGACAGCGTTCGTCGTTTTGTGGGTGGCGTGGGTGTGGCAGGAATCTGAAACGCGCATGGTTGCCGAAGAAAGCGGAATCTCTAAGGCCACCCTCACCGGTGTCCTCAAAACACTCGAGAAGCTCGGGTTCACCACTCGGCGCCGGAGCGAAAAAGACGGCCGACTTGTTATCGTCGGCCTGACCGCCGCAGGTAACGCGCTGATGCAGCGACTGATCCCCGAATTCAACACACACGAGACGGAACTCGCCGCGGTGATTCCCCAGGATCGGCGCGACGAAGTGGCCGATCACCTGCGGGCTGTGACGACCTTCGCTTTGTCCTCCGATCAGTAAGGCTCGACCAACTCACGAACGATGAGCGACGTGCCGTTTTGGCACTTGTTCTCAGTGACATGAAATCGTTAGTATACGAATGATTTCGTGTGAGGTCTGGCACCTATCGATGCCCGCACGTCCTCGGAAGACCTGTGTTCAACAACCGCCCAAGAGAAAGAGGCCTGATGCTCAAGATTCATGTCGACATGGAAAAATGCCAGCACTACGGGCAGTGTGTCTTTGAGGCGCCCGCCGTCTTTCGTCTCACCGACGAAGACAAACTCGACTACGAGGCCACGGCTGACGATTCTGAACGCGTCAACATCCAATTGGCAATAGATGTCTGTCCTATGCAGGCCATCAAATTCGCCGAATAGGTGCGCCTGTGACTGACCCCGTCATCATCGTTGGGGGGTCGCTGGGTGGTCTCCGGACGGCAGAATCTCTCCGGCGGTCTGGATACACAGGGCCCATCCGGATCTTTGGTGAAGAGCCGCACGGTTCCTACAATCGGCCGCCCCTCTCCAAGGAAGTTCTTGCGGAACGGTTTGATCATTCCGCTGTGGCATTTCCCCAAGGGGACACGACCGCGGATGTGGAGTGGAACCTCGGCACGCGCATTGAACACGTTGACCTCGACCGCAATGTGGTCAGAGATGATCGAGGTAAAGACCATGCGTATTCCGGTGTCGTTGTGGCAACCGGATTACGCTCGCGCCACATGGACCTCCCCGCAATGCCCACCTCGGGCGTCCACTCCGTCAGGACTCTCGATGACGCCATCGCTCTGCGGGGCGAACTGACGCCCGGCAGTCGCGTCGTCATTTACGGGGCGGGTTTCATTGGATGCGAGGTCGCGGCCACCGCCCGGAAGCTGGGCGTGGATGTGATTGTGGTCGGAAAAGGACCCCTAGCCCTGTTGAGACCCCTCGGCGCTCAATTGGCAGCCCAGATTCAATCACGACACGAGGCCCATGGCGTCAAGTTCTTCATGAACTCGCGAATCACGCGCGTCATTGGTGGTGATCGCGTCGAGAGCGTATTGCTCGATAACGGGGTCGAAATCTGGTGCAATGCTTTTGTCGAGGCCATTGGTTCCGAGCCCAACGTGGAGTTGCTTCACGGTAACGACGTTGATATCGAAAACGGCGTCAGGGTAGATGAGAACCTACGCATCACACGCGCGGATGGAACCCCCTGGCCCAATGCATGTGCCGTCGGCGACGTTGCGCGTTTTCCGATTCCCCGGTTTTCCGACCGCGTTCGCAGGGTAGAGCATTGGAACATCCCCACCGAGATGTCGCGCAAGGTGGGCCGAGTCCTCGCGGCCTACCTGAACGCCGTCGACGACATCGGCTCCGAATTGGCGCACCCGTTCGACCCCGTTCCCTCCTTCTGGAGCGACCAGTTTGAAACAAGCCTGCTCGCGTATGGCCTCATCGATGAAGCCGATCGAGTTGAGCTGCTTGAGGGTCGCGAAGATGACGACTGCGTTTACGGCTACTTTCGTGGCGACGATTTGGTTGGGGTATGCGGCATTGGCATGCGCTCGAGTGTGATGGCCTATCGGTCGAAGGTCGGCCGTGAGGCATCGTGACGAACGGGGTGCTGCGTGCAGAGCAATAGACCTCCTGCTCGGCGCGAGGCGGGGGAGTCTGCACCGTTAACCAATTGTGACCATTCGC
>DBCH01000002.1:0-1008 GCA_002292955.1 Microbacteriaceae bacterium UBA963
GAAGAAGGGCGGCAGCGAGATATCGAGTGTAAGCTTCGGCGGCGACGACGACGACGACGACGACGACGACGACGACGATGACGATGACGATGACGATGACATCGACGAACACGACTTGGCGCCCTCAGACGCGCACGATCACCTCAATGAAGAAGATCTTGCCGAAGACAACCTGCACATCGTGGACGACAGTGAATCGTTCGAAGAGTCGTTCGACGACTCTTTCGAGGGTGACCGACGCGACGTTTAGCTGACCTGTTCCACCACGTATTCGATGCAGGCCACGAGGGCGCGAACATCATCGGGGTCGACAGCGGTGAACGTTGCCACGCGCAACTGGTTGCGTCCGAGCTTGCGGTAGGGCTCGGTGTCGACAACGCCATTTGCCCGCAGCACGGCGGCGATTGCGGCCGCGTCGATTTTCTCGTCGAAGTCGATGGTCACCACGACCTGTGAGCGGTGATCGGGGTTGGTGACGAATGGTGTGGCGTAGTCGACGCGGTCGGCCCAGTCGTAGAGCACCTGCGACGATTCGCGCGTGCGCGCGTCGCACCATGCCAAACCGCCGCTGGCGTTCATCCAGTCGATTTGATTTTCCATCATGACCAGCGTGCCCACGGCAGGCGTGTTGAGGGTCTGTTCGAGCCGCGAATTATCGACAACGTTCTTGAGGCTCAAGAACTCCGGGATATAGCGGTCGGATGCGGCGATGCGTTCGATGCGCTCGATGGCTGCAGGAGACACCAGCGCAAACCAGAGACCACCGTCAGACGCAAAGTTCTTTTGCGGGGCGAAGTAGTAGGCATCCACCTGGCCGGCATCGATTATGGCGCCACCGGACGCACTGGTGGCATCGATGACGGTGAGTGCGCCGGGAGCGTCCACTCTGCGCACCGGCGCCATCACACCCGTTGAGGTCTCATTGTGCGGCCAGGCGTACACGTCGATGCCCTCGGCAAGCTCAACCTCGCTGCGCGATCCAGCCGGGGCTTCTTTCACGAGGGGCGC
>DBCH01000002.1:1088-7984 GCA_002292955.1 Microbacteriaceae bacterium UBA963
ATTCTCGCTGCGCTTTTCGATCAGCGAGAACGCGGCCGCATCCCAAAAAGCGGTTGAGCCCCCGTTTGCCAGCAAGACTTCGTAACCATCCGGCAGAGCAAAAAGATCGGAGAGTCCGCGACGAACTCGACCCACAAGGTCCTTGACCGGCGCTTGGCGGTGAGACGTGCCCAGCAGGGCGGCGCCGGGCCCGGCGAGGGCTGCCACCTGTTCGGGTCTCACCTTTGACGGCCCGCAGCCAAATCGGCCGTCGCGCGGAAGAAGGTTCTGGGGGATGGTGATGTCGGCCATGTTCTCAAGTCTAGAAGTGTGTGCGGGTAGGTATGGGCGCCCCTAACATGGGTTCACAGCACTTTGCGCCCGCGCGCGCAACCCGGACAGGAATTTACCTCACATGGCAGATCTCATCGACACCACAGAGATGTACCTGCGGACCATCCTCGAGCTTGAAGAAGAGGGCCTGGTCCCCATTCGCGCGCGTATTTCGGAGCGTCTCGGGCACTCCGGCCCCACCGTGTCTCAGACGGTCGCGCGAATGGAGCGCGACGGGCTCGTTGAGATTGCTGATGATCGACACCTGGTGCTCACCGACGCAGGGCGACGCGATGCGGTCTCGGTGATGCGCAAGCATCGGTTAGCCGAACGATTGCTGGCCGATGTGATTGGTCTCGAGTGGGAGTTTGTTCACGAGGAAGCGTGCCGATGGGAGCACGTGATGAGCGAGCAGGTGGAACGACGCATCATCGCGCTGCTCGGCAACCCGCACGAGTCTCCGTACGGCAACCCCATTCCGGGGCTTGACGAACTGGGATTCACACCGTCTCCTGAATTCTCGGACGGCGTCATTTCTTTGGCCGAATCGGTGGTGGAGGGGCGCGGTCGCGCGGAGGGCATGCTCAAGCGATTGGGAGAGCCCATTCAGTCCGATGCTGAGCTACTGCGAGCCATGCGTGACGCAGGACTCGTCCCCGGTGCCAACATCGTGGCCAGCGTGGAAGGCAAAAACGTCACCCTGTCGCCGGTCGACGATGGCGGGGTCGTGGTCACGTCGCGGGATGCCCTGCTGCACCTGTTCATCGTTCGGTAAGAATCTCTCGGCGTTTCGCTTAACGCGCTCCGCGTCAGCAGGGCGTATCGTGGGCTCAAGCATTCCTTGTGGGGGAATGCGGTGGAGGAGCCATGTCAGTGTCGCGCACCATCCGGGCCACGGATGAGCACGCGCACGCCCCACGGGGAATACGACACGGCTTCAGCGGGCTCATATCCATGCGCAGGGTCAGTGTGACCTCGCTCGCCCTGGAGACATCCGGCATCGTCATGACGACGGTGCCTTTTTGTTTGTCTCGTGACCGCACGTCAACCGCCGCTTTTCCCACGAGGGCTCAGTGCTGTTCACTGCCTGCATGCCGTGTAGGCCAGACCAGAAGGACCCACTAATGCGCACGCTCGTTCTCAACGCCGGATACGAACCGCTCGCTGTCGTCTCATTTCGACGCGCACTTGTGCTCGTCATGAACAACAAAGCCACGATCATTAAGGCGGACGACGATAATCCGGTGTCGTCAACAACGGGCGACTATGAGCGCCCCAGCGTCATCATCCTCAGCCGTTATGTGCGTGTTCCGTATGTGCGCCGGGTGCCGTTGACGCGGCGCGGTGTCTTGCGTCGCGACGCCCATCACTGCGCTTACTGTGGGCGCTCGGCAAACACCATTGATCACGTGGTGCCCAAGTCGCGCGGCGGAGAAGAATCCTGGGAAAATCTTGTCGCGTGCTGTTTCCGCTGCAACAACGTCAAGGGTGACCGCACCCTGGCGCAGCTGGGGTGGAACCTGCGCTTCACGCCACGCATGCCATCCGGGCCGGCATGGCTCGCGCTCGGGCTCGACCGGCACCAGCCCGCATGGGACGATTTCCTCGCGCCAGCTGCCTAGGCTGCTCGTCGCGTCAGTCTGCGCCAGAGTCGCTGGATGCCCCAGAGGGTGACCCGACCCATCGCCTCGAGGACGATTGACGACGACATCTTTGACTGCCCCAGCTCGCGCTCGCGGAATTCGATGGGAACCTCGGTGATGCCAAGGCCCCGCTCGGAGACTCGTCGCGTCAGGTCAATCTGAAAGCAGTAGCCGTGCGAGGCCACATTATCGAGATCGATGGCTCGCAGCGTATCCGCGCGGAAGGCACGAAAACCGGCCGTGGCATCGTTCACCCGCATGCCGAGGAGGCGTTGTGCGTACAGGTTTCCGCCGCGACTAATGACACGTCGAGAACGCGGCCAGTTGACAACCGAGCCGCCCGACACCCATCGTGAGCCGATGGACAGGTCGGCACCGCCGGGGCGGACGGCCGCGATGAGCGCGGGGAGGCGGTCGGCCGGATGCGAGCCATCGGCATCCATTTCCACCACGATCAGATAGGGGCGCTCAAGGGCCCAGGCGAACGCGTCGAGATAGGCGTCGCCCAGGCCAGACTTCTGGCGACGATGCAAAACCTGCACGCGAGCGTCTGCGGCGGCCCTCGCGTCCGCGAGAGAACCTGTGCCGTCGGGGCTACTGTCGTCAACGACCAGAATGTCGGCGCGTGGAACGGCCTTTCGCACCCGATCGATTGTGGTGCCCAGCGTTTCAGCTTCGTTGTAGGTGGGAATCACAATCAGCGTGTCGGCACCGCGTTCAGTGGTCACGACGACTTTCCCGAGGCGGCGCGTCGTGGACTCCACACCCAGTAGCGGTACAACAAGAATCTCACGATGGTGCCGAGGCCGAGGCCGATGATGTTTCCCGAAATGTTGTCGGCCAGCAGGCTCGTGAAGTTCAGCACGTAGTGTGTGAACCACAGGCACGCCAAGCTCACGCCCATGCCGAGAAGCGAGGCAACGACGAACTCCACGAACTCCTGCGCAATGTGGGTGTGCCGTTCGTGGCGGAAAGTCCAGAACCGGTTGCCGAGCCAATTGAAAATGATGGCCAACGAGGTGCTCACCACTTTGGCACCGATGGCGGTGGCCCACCACTGGTCGGCGCCGAGGGCACCCACTCGGAGCAGATTGAACACAACGATGTCGAGAACAAATCCGAGGCTCCCCACAACGCCGAACTTGACGAGGTAGCTCAGGAAGCCCCGCCATGCGCGCACAAAAAAGCCTCCGGTCGTGGCGGGGTGTGCGGTGGTGTTGGTCATGGGAGTCTCTTGAGGAAAAGGTGTGTGGACGAGCTACCGGAGCGTGCTACCGGTGTCCCGTGACTTTGGTGGCGTCGCGGGGGCGGATAATAAAGGGGACGGTAACGACACTATGGGGTGGGTACTCCACCCACGCGAAGGAATGACATGTCTCAGCGCGTCGGCGTGATTGGCGGAGGCCAGTTGGCTCGAATGATGATTCCGGCTGCCACCAATCTAGGGCTTGAATTCTCGGTACTCGCCGAAAGTGACGAGTCCTCAGCGAGACTAGCCGCCACAACGGTTGGTGACTACACCGATGTGTCCACTGTGCTGGCTTTTGCCCGCGAGTGCGACGTGATTACGTTCGACCACGAACACGTCCCTGCCAACGTTTTGAGCGCTCTGGAGGAAGCCGGTGTCGTGATACGGCCGGCACCGCACGCGTTGCGCTTTGCCCAAGATAAACTAGCCATGCGCGAGCGCCTGCGAGACCTGGGCGTGCCTCAGCCCGACTGGGCGAGAGCGCGGTCCGTCAGGGACGTGGATTCTTTCCTCGCGAGCCACGGCGGTCGCGCCGTAGCGAAGCTGGCGCGCGGTGGCTACGACGGCAAGGGGGTGCGATTTATTTCATCGAGCGCCGAAGTGCTCGACTGGTGCGAGGCCGACGACGACATGCTCCTCGAGGAGGCGGTCTCGTTCCGCCGCGAATTGGCCCAGTTAATCGGGCGTCGCCCTTCCGGCGAGACGGCTCTGTGGCCGGTGGTCGAAACGGTGCAGACCAATGGAGTGTGCGCGGAGGTTATTGCTCCGGCGCCCGGCGGGGAAGGCCCCATCGAGACGATGGCGGCGGATATCGCCGAGCGCGTTGCCGCTGGCCTCGATGTCACCGGAGTGCTCGCCGTCGAGCTTTTTGAAACAACCGACGAGCGTATTTTGGTGAACGAGTTGGCCATGCGTCCGCACAACAGCGGGCACTGGAGCATTGAGGGCGCGGTGACCAGCCAGTTTGAACAACACCTGCGTGCGGTGCTCGATCTGCCCCTGGGATCCACCGCCTTGCGCGGGGAGTCGATTGTGATGGTGAACATTCTGGGTGGACCGGCGCAGGGAGCGCTCGCCGACCGCCTTCCTCAGGCGTTGGAGAGGCACGCCGAGGCGAAAGTGCACCTCTACGGCAAGTCTCCGCGACCCGGACGCAAGGTGGGGCATGTCACCGTACTGTCAGACATTCTTGAGGATGCGGTTGCCCAAGCGCGTGGCGCGGCAGGGTTCTTTCAGGACTGACACCTAGCATTTAACCCATGTCGTCACAGACCGCACAGGTTGCCGTAGTCATGGGTTCAGATTCCGACTGGACCGTCATGAACGCTGCGGCCCAAACCCTCACGTCCTTTGGCGTTTCCCATGAGGTCGAGGTCGTGAGCGCGCACCGCACGCCCGAGAAGATGATGGAGTTTGGCAAGCAGGCCGAAGCCCGCGGTCTCAAGGTCATCATCGCGGGCGCCGGCGGGGCTGCCCACCTCCCGGGCATGCTCGCCTCGGTGACAGCGCTGCCCGTGATTGGCGTTCCCGTTCCGCTCTCAACTCTCGACGGGCTGGACTCGCTGCTATCCATTGTGCAGATGCCCAGCGGGGTTCCGGTCGCTACGGTATCCATTGGCGGGGCGACAAATGCTGCCCTCATCGCTGTCAAGATTTTGGCGCTGTCTGATCCCACGCTGATGGCCAAACTTCACGACCACGCGCGTGAACTCGCCGATTCTGTGGAAACGAAGAACGCGTCGCTCAAATCGAAACTATGACCGGTCTCGAACAGCCCCTCCGATTTCCCGATCTCGCCTCGCAAACCTTCATGACGCGGCGAGCCTGGTGGCTCATCGTTCTCAATGTCGTGCTTCCCGGCTCCGCTCAGGTCCTTGCCGGCAATCGTCGCTGGGGACGCTTTGGCATGGGAGCCACGTTCACGGCATGGACCATCGTTCTCCTCTCGGTTGTGCTGGGGATGCTGTGGCCCGCGGCGCTGATTACGATCGGGACGTTTGGCCCGATCCTTTTCCTCGCACAGATTCTGCTCGTCGGGTATGCCATCCTGTGGTTGGTGCTCACGCTCGACACGCTGCGGCTCGTGCGCATCATCAAGACCGCGCCGCGGGCCCGAGCCTGGATCGCAGCGCTGGCCACGGTTGTCATGATCTTCTTTTCGGGGACCGCCGCATACGCCGCGTTCCTCACGGGCAGCGCGAACGAGGCCATTTCACAAATCTTTAATCCGGGGCCCAGCGTTGAGCCCATCAACGGGCGCTACAACTTCTTGGTTATCGGAGCCGACACGGATCCGGACCGCGAGGCCGAGAACATGGGCATGCGCTCCGACACCACTCAGGTGATCAGCGTCGACGCGACCACGGGCGCCGCCACCATCATTGGGCTGCCTCGTGACCTGCACGACATCCCGTTCCCCGCATCGTCCCCACTCGCCGGAATTTATCCCGAGGGATACACAGAGTATTCGGCCGAGTACTGCATGGAGTCCGCGTGTCTCAACACAATCATGACTGACGTCAACGAGAACTATCCGGACCTATATCCACAGGCCGCCACGGAGGGCGTTCCTCCCGGGGTCTTTGGCATGATGGATGCGGCTACCGGCGTCACGGGGTTGCCAATCCAGTTTTTTGTTGTAATCGACATGCCCTCTCTCGTCACACTGATTGATGCGCTGGGCGGCGTCGATATTGACGTTCCCGAGCGCACCGCCATTGCCGAACCGGATACCGCAGAAGAAGACGTGCCCGAATGGATTGAGGCCGGTCCGCAGCGACTCGACGGCTATCACGCCGTGATGTACGCACGCACGCGCTGGTCGGGCAATGGTGACTACGACCGCATGGTTCGCCAGCAGCAGTTGCAAGAAGCTCTTCTCGCGCAGGTGAATCCGGCAAACGTGTTGACGAAGTTCCAAGACATCGCCGCCGCTGGGACGAGCCTACTTAAGACCAACGTGCCGCAAACCATGCTGGGGTACTTCGTCGAGCTGGGGATGAAAACGAAATCACAGCCTCTCACCAATATCGCACTCACGCCCTTCGATCCCACCTGGCCGCTCGATCCGCTTGCCCCGGATTATCTGGGACTGCAGGGGTATCTGCAGAGCGTGCTCTACCCACCACCGCCACCATCGCCGGCTGAAGAACAGTAGCGTCTCCGCGTCTGGTCGTCTGGTCGTCTGGTCGTCTGGACGTTAGGGCGTCTCGGCGTTAGGCAGGAGCCGGTGCGACGCGGTCTTCTGCGTTGTGCGGGTCGCTCCGCCAAGGCAGGTCGCGCGAGGCCCGCGCCACCACAAGGACGAGGATGAGCCACCCCCACTCGCTCAGCAGGGTGCTTTCGAGCGCGGAAGCCACGAGGAGTGTGGTCAGAACGAGCGGCGCCCACACAAAAACCGTGCTCTTTCGCCAGGTGGCCAGGATCCATGAGCGAACCAGAGCGATTCCCAGCACGCCACACAGAATCACCAGGCCCACCACGCCCAGCTGGAAGAGAACATCGAGGTAGCTGTTGAGCGCGCTCGAGTGCGGTTGGCTGAGACCACTGTTGATGTAACCAAAGACAAGGTTGCGGTCTGGCCACTCGCCCACGAAACCCCACCCCGCAATCGGTTTTGCCTGCACGAGTTGCCACACCCGCTGCCACAGTTCCACCCGAAAAACCATGGTGCCTTGTGCGCTGAACAGGAC
>DBCH01000024.1 GCA_002292955.1 Microbacteriaceae bacterium UBA963
TGTCGCCCACCCAAGCGTCGCCGCGTCTAGTTTTTTCCCTCGCGCCCATGGACGCGGTTATACCTCCTCGTGAGGCGTGCCCGCTGCCAGAAGCGAGAGGGTGCACCAACACACCACACCCATAACTAAACAACTCGCACGGAAGTGTCATATAGCGGACACTTGGCCGAAAGGAACACACAGTGCTCATTGCACAGCGCCCCACGCTTGCCGAAGAGAACATCTCGGAATTCCGCTCGCGGTTCGTCATCGAACCGCTCGAGCCTGGTTTCGGATACACCCTTGGTAATTCACTCCGCCGTACCCTGCTCTCGTCGATTCCCGGCGCCGCAGTAACCAGCATCCGTCTCGACGGCGTGCAGCACCCCTTCAGCACCATCCCTGGTGCCAAGGAAGACGTGACCGAGATCATCTTGAACATCAAGTCGATCGTGGTTTCGAGCGAGCACGATGAGCCCATTACGGTGCGCCTGAGCAAGAATGGCGCCGGTGTTGTTACCGCGGGTAACATCACGGCTCCCGCGGGCGTCGAGATTCACAACCCCGAGCTGCCCATTGCCACGTTGAACGACAAAGCGAAGTTCGACCTCGAGCTCATCATTGAGCGCGGCCGCGGCTACGTCTCGTCGGAACAGAACCGCAACGAGTACTCGGAGGCCGGCCAGATGCCGGTTGACTCCATCTATTCGCCGGTTCTCAAGGTCACCTACCGCGTGGAAGCAACGCGTGCGGGCGAGCGTACCGACTTCGACCGCCTTGTGGTCGATGTGGAGACCAAGCCCGCCATCACGCCGCGCGACGCCATGGCTTCGGCTGGCCGCACGCTCACCGAGCTGTTCGGCTTGGCTCGTGAGCTCAACACGGCGGCCGAGGGTATTGAGATTGGCCCCGCACCCGTGGACGCCATCACGACCTCGGAACTTCAGATTCCCGTTGAGGACATGGATCTTTCGGTTCGCTCCTACAACTGCCTCAAGCGCGAGGGAATTAACACCGTGAGTGAACTGGTTGCCCTTTCGGAGCACCAGCTCATGAACATTCGCAACTTCGGCCAGAAGTCGGTCGACGAGGTGCGCGACAAGCTCATTGAAATGGGACTCTCGCTCAAGGATTCGGTTCCCGGATTCGATGGAGCCCACTTCTACGGTGAATACGACGACGAGGACCGGGTCTAGGCCTCGCCTAGATTGAGTCTTCTCAGCTAAACGGAGAAAGAAAAATGCCTGCACCTACTAAAGGTCCCCGTCTCGGTGGCGGCCCAGCTCACGAGCGCCTCATGCTTGCGAACCTGGCCGCGGCCCTGTTCACCCACAAGTCGATCCAGACCACCGAGACAAAGGCCAAGCGCCTTCGTCCGTTCGCTGAGCGCCTGGTTACCTTCGCCAAGCGTGGCGACCTGCACGCACGCCGTCGCGTGATCCAGGTTCTGCGCAACAACAAGGAAGCCGTGCACATTCTCTTCACGGAGATTGCTCCCCAGGTAAACGAGCGTGAGGGTGGCTACACGCGCATCACCAAGCTTGGCTACCGCAAGGGCGACAACGCTCCCATGGCGGCCATTGAGCTTGTTCTCGAGCCCGTGGTGAAGAAGCCCGTTTCGGCCAAGAAGGCCGCTGCTGCCAAGGCTGCTGCTGAAGCACCCAAGGTTGCTGCTCCTGTTGCCGCGGCACCTTCTGAAGAGCTGGTTGTCACTGATGGCGTCGTCGACGAGATTGTTGACGCACCCGTAGAGGCAGCTCCCGAGGCAGTGGAGACCGCTGAGGCACCTGTTGCCGAAGAGGCTGCACCCGCTGAGGAAGCACCCGCCGCTGACGCTCCTGCAGAAGAGGCTCCCGCTGAGGACGCTCCTGCTGAGGCTCCCGCAGAAGAACCGGCTGCCGACAAAGAGTAGTTAGTTCGCTTGGGTGCCGAGCGCTACCCCGAAGATTTTGCCACCGTCAACATCGCGACGTCGGCAGACACGCAGCTAGCTATAGCGTATGAACGTCGCCCCGGACAAGGTTTGGGGCGACGTTTCGCTTCAGCCGCTACTAGAACGCCGCCGCCGTGGTACGGGCGACCGCGCGCTACTTGCTGAGACGAATGGCCGAGCTCACGGGCAGCATGCGCATGACCCGAGTGAAGGCGCGCATCACCGGCGCGGCAACAATGACCGCGGGACGACGATTTTCGATTGCCTTCAGCGCGGCATCCACGGGCACGCTCGGATCCATCATGGCGCCGGGTGGGGTGGTTTTTGACACCGCGAAGAAGCCCGTGTTGACGGGCCCGGGGCACACAGCAGTGACGCGAACGCCGGTGCGAATTGTTTCGCCCCACACGGCCTGTGTTAGCTGTAGCACGAAAGACTTTGATGCCGAGTAGATGGCGTGGTGCGGGCGCGATGTGTATGCCGCCAGTGACGCCACGTTGATGATCACGCCGCGGTTTCGCGAGAGCATGCCGGGCAACACGGCACGCGTGAGTTCGGCGACCGCGACGACGTTAACGGCGAGTTCGCTCGACAGAACGTCGGCGTCGGTTTCGGCGAGTGTTCCCGCGGAGCCAAACCCGGCGTCATTAACGAGCAGGTCGACCTGCGGAATGCGCGTGGTGAGGGCAGCGCTGAACTTGCGCAGGGCATCCGGCGAGGACAAATCGGACGGCATGACATCCACGGTCACTCCGTGCGAAGCGCGCAGTTCTGTGGCAAGCGCATCCAACTTCTTCTTGTCGCGGGCGACGAGCACCAGGTTTGCACCCCGTGCCGCGAGCGTTCGCGCAAATTGCACGCCCATTCCGGAACTGCTTCCCGTTACGACGGCTGTCCAATTCGTGTAATCCATCACGAATAAAAGTCTAGCCGTCGGCGAGCTCGCGATTCTGCAGCAGGAGCGATGCGAACCCGAACCCGAGTTTGCCGCCGAGGATGATCGCGTAGACGAATTCCAGTGCGCCACGGGTCAGCGACGTCGCAAGCGCGGGCTGCCGCCAAACCGTCTTTGGTTAGGGCGACCAGTGGCGACGGGTGCGCACTCTAGACTTTTTCATCATGACCCCTGCCCCCCTCGCGCGCATCCGCCTGGACATCGCCTACGACGGAACGAACTTTGCCGGGTGGGCGGTGCAGCCCAACCGACGCACGGTTCAAGGTGTGATCGAGGAGGCTTTGGGGCGCATCCTGCGATCCAAGACAATCATCCGGCTCACGGTGGCCGGTCGCACCGACGCGGGCGTTCACGCGCTGGGTCAGGTGGCCCACGCCGACGTCACCACCAACATGGCACCTGCCGAACTCCAGCGCCGCCTCGGGCGCTACCTCGGTGCCGACTCTGATGTTGCCATCCACGCGGTGACCGTAGCACCGCCCGGATTCGATGCCCGCTTCTCTGCCGAGGCCCGGCGCTACGAGTACCGCATCATGGACGGTCCCGAGCGGGTGAATCCCATGGAGCGTCACCGCGCGGTGATCCTGCAGGACCGGTTGGATCTTGCCGTCATGAACGACGTGGCCGGCCGCGTCCTGGGGCTGCGCGATTTCGGCGCCTTCTGTAAGCCCCGCTTTATGTCCACCACCATCCGTGAACTTCAGGAATTCACCTGGCGACGCGATGATGACCACACGCTCGTGGCGAGCCTGCAGGCAGACGCCTTCTGCCACTCCATGGTGCGTGCGCTCGTGGGCGCCTGCGTTGCCGTGGCTCAGGGCCGCCTGTCGATGGCCGGACTCGAACGCCTCCGCGACGGCGCCAAACGCACGAGCAAGTTCAAGGTGCTGGCCCCCCACGGACTCTGCCTGACCGAAGTGATCTACCCCGAGGATGCGCTCTTGGCCGAGCGCGCCGCACTCACCCGCGACCGACGCGATTTGCCCAGCGAATAGCCCATCGCGTATCGTTGAACCTTGGTGCCACTGCTCCCTATGGGCAAGGCATGCGAATGAGCCCTCAATAGTTGGGTTCTCGGCAATATGCGAGAACGTAGCGACCGAGCGGGATTCACGAACCACTCACTTCGAAATGAAAAGGCAGTACTGTGACGCGTACTTACACGCCCAAGATCTCCGAGGTCAAGCGCGGCTGGGTCATCATTGACGCAGCCGACGTTGTGCTCGGACGCCTGGCCAGCCACGCGGCGGCCATCCTCCGCGGCAAGAACAAGCCGACCTTCACCCCCCACATGGACATGGGTGACTTCGTCATCATCATCAACGCCGACAAGGTTGCCCTCACGGGTTCCAAGCTGGCGCAGAAGAAGGCGTACCGTCACTCGGGTTACCCGGGCGGGCTCACGGCAACCACCTACTCCGAGCTGCTCGAGAAGAACCCCGAGCGCGCTGTGGAGAAGGCCGTTCGCGGCATGCTTCCCAAGACCTCTCTGGGCCGCGCTCAGATGCGCAAGCTCAAGGTCTACACGGGTGCCGAGCACCCTCACGCTGCTCAGCAGCCCACCCCGTACATTCTCGACCAGGTCGCTCAGTAAGCGCCGGATACACAAAGGATTGAATCGACATGACTGAGATTGAGACCACCCCGGCCGAAGACGCCGCAGAGGTTGCCGAAACCGAAGAGGTTTCCGAGTACACCACCGAGAGCCCGGCTGCTTCTGCTCCCGTCGCTCCCCGCGTTGTGATGAACGTTCCCGGCGCGGCCGTGGGCCGTCGCAAGCAAGCAATTGCTCGCGTGCGCCTCGTGCCCGGTAGCGGCACCATCACGGTAAACGGGCGCGCGTTCGCCGACTACTTCCCCAACAAGCTGCACCAGCAGCTCATCAACGACCCGTTCACCGTTCTCAACCTGACCGGCAGCTACGACGTTGTTGCGCGCATCACCGGCGGTGGCCCCTCGGGTCAGGCCGGCGCCCTGCGTTTGGGCATCTCGCGCGCG
>DBCH01000131.1:0-2170 GCA_002292955.1 Microbacteriaceae bacterium UBA963
CTCTGAACACCTCGCGCGCCAGCCACCGAGCCGAAGGTCTGCTCGCCCCATCCACCCGGTAGCGTGGGGGAATGACGAATCGTGAGCCACGCACGGCAGGACAACGCATCTGGCAGGTCGTGCGGATTGTGGCCCGGACCCTCCTGGGGCTGGCGCTCACGGTAGCGGGGATGTCCCATCTCACCAACGCCCGCGCCGAGTTTCAGGCACAGGTACCCGCGTGGGTTCCGCTCGATGCGGATTTCGTTGTGATCGCCAGCGGCATCGTGGAGATTGTCATCGGGCTGTGGCTCATCACGGGCTACCGCGCTCCGATCGCCGGCTGTGTGGCCGCGCTGTTCTTCATCGCGATTTTCCCCGGCAACATTTCCCAGTGGATTACCCAAACGGATGCCTTCGGGCTCGATACCGACACCGCCCGGTTCGTGCGCCTCTTCTTCCAGCCCGTTCTGGTGCTGTGGGCGCTCTGGTCTTCCGGGGCTTGGGTCTGGCTGCGCAGTCTTCGTCGACGACCTCGCAGCGCGGCGTAGTCCCTGGTCTCCCGCCCTCATCGGCGGCACGGGTCTTAGGCTGGAGCAATGAGTTTCGCATCGGGTCTCGCGCGACAACTTGTACGCGTTGACAGGGAGAAACTGCTGATTCTCCGGTCGATACGAACGGCCGCCGTTGCTACGGGCCTACCACTGATTGCGTGGGCGGCAGGCATGCCTGAAGCCATCGTGCCCCTCGGCGTGGGCGCTCTCTTTGTGGGCATCAGCGAATCAAACATCCACCCGGTGCGCCGGGCTCGCTTCATGTTGTGGACGACAGCCTGGCTGATGGTCACAAGCGCTGTGGGATTTCTCATTGCGGACAGTCCGATTGTGGTCGTGCTGGTGTCGGCGGTCGTGGCGGCAGCTACCGGATGGGTGGGGGTGGCCGGGCCGAGCGTCGGTCTTGTTGGCGTGCTCTCGCTCGTCCTCTTCACGATTACCGTCGGCGTGCCCGACAGCATGCGCCTCTCGGTCGCTTCGGTGGCGTTCGTGGGTTTGGGCGGTGTGGCGCAAGTTGCTGTGTTTTTGATTGTGGACCGCGCACGATCCGGTCGTGCGGGCACGCCGCCACCACGCGCCAACACCACACTCTGGTTTCGGCTGACGCATCCCGGTGATCAGCGCGACATGTTCGTTCGCCACGCCCTGGGGGTGATGATCGCCATTGCGGTGGCCACGACCATCTCGCAGTTCCTCGAAGTGCCTCACCAGTATTGGATTCCGATGACCGTCGCATGGATATTCAAACCTGACCTGAAAGACACCGTGAGACGGGTGACCGAACGCGTGGTGGGCACGCTGGCGGCCATTGGCGTGGCCTTTCTCTGGGAAACCTACGTGGGTTCGGGGCACGGCTTGCGACTCATCATCGCGGGGGTTGGCGCGTATCTGTTGCTCGCGTTTCTCACCGCAAATTACACCGTCGCCACCTTTGGCGTGACCTCGTTTGTGCTGGCACTCTTTGCCATGGCCGGCGACCTCTACGAGCAGACCGTGATTTTTCGATTGCTCGCCACGCTGGCGGCAGGCGCCATCGTGCTCGCGGTCATCTTCTCGGCGCGTGGGATTGCTTCGCGCCGGTCACCTCACATATAGCAACGCAGCATTTTCACAAAAAGGGGAATTCGGCTCGGTGCTTTTCCGTGACGGTGATTGTGAACTCGGTGGTGACGACCACACGGTATCCCACAGGGTCTTGAATACCCACGAGAAGTGAGTAGGTTCCCGGGGGCGCCCAGTCCGCTACGCTCATGGCTTGCCGGAAGATGGCTTTGGTGCCGTATCCCTTTACCAAGCGTGCTTTGCCAATACCAAAGATAAAAACCTGCCCCCTACTGTTGTCAGGAGGGGAGCGGAGGAACCACGCGCCAACGTCAGTGGCGCCATCGGAGATGATACCAATATCGACGGTGAATTTGTCACCAGGCGCGACGGTCCAGGGGAGCCTAACGTTCCGGATCTCGGGAACGCGGTTGTCGGATGATCCGTCGCCGCCAAGAACGGCGTCGTTGCCGGTTCCTCCCGCGAGCGAATCGTTGCCGGTTCCTCCCGAGAGCGAGTCGTTGCCCGGCCCGGCATCCACGGTGTCGTTACCGGCGTCGCCGGTAACAGAATCGTTGCCGTTTCCCCCGCTGATG
>DBCH01000131.1:2268-2893 GCA_002292955.1 Microbacteriaceae bacterium UBA963
GCCGCGGATCGTGTCGTTGCCGTTACCACCACGAATGATGTCATTGCCGCCCAAGCCGCAGATCACGTCATTGCCGGCGGTGCCCACGAGCGTGTCGTCGCGGGCCGTTCCCGTAATGGTGCACGGCGCTGCGTCCACAGACGGCGCAGACTTCGTGGAGGGCGAGGATACTGGGGAGAACGCGGTTCCTGCCTGCGCGGGGAGCGGAATCAGCGCCAACAACAAAGACGCACTCGCTAATAGTGTCGCGACTCTCCGTGCATTCATCCGTGTCTCCCTCGATGAATTCACAGAAAAAAGTATATCCATCCACATCGCGTGAGCCCCTGAATTTCTCCTGAGAACAGGGCTGAGAGAATCCACTCACGCGCCTTAGGCTTATCTCATGACCCCTGTGATGCGCGCCGAGGCCTTTGACTTGGTCTTCGGGCTTCCCCTACACGTTCTCGTGAACCACGCCGTCGTGGTGCTTGTGCCGCTCGGAGCTCTCGCCATGATTCTCATGGTTTTTGTGCCACGGATTCGCACCCCCTTCTCGTACGTGAGTGCGGGCATCACACTGCTGGGCGCGGTTGCCTCAACCTTGGCTGCTCAATCGGGTGAAGCCCTGGCCGAACGTGTGGGC
>DBCH01000097.1 GCA_002292955.1 Microbacteriaceae bacterium UBA963
AATGATGAGCTGACGCTGTCCGCGTCCCACAGGGATCATGGCGTCGATGGCCTTGATTCCGGTCTGCATGGGCTCGTGAACCGACTTGCGATCCATCACACCGGCAGCCTGAAGCTCGAGGGCGCGGCGACCCTCGTCCTTGATGGTGCCGAGACCGTCAATGGGGTTACCCAGTGGGTCGACCACGCGACCGAGGTAACCGTCGCCGATGGGAACCGAGAGAACCTCACCCGTGCGGGTCACCTCCATGCCCTCAACAATGCCGGTGAAGTCACCGAGCACAACAACACCAATCTCGTTCTCATCGAGGTTGAGCGCGAGACCGAGCGTGCCATCGGAGAAACGAATGAGTTCGTTCGCCATGCAGCCGGGCAGACCCTCGACGTGCGCAATACCGTCGGCAGCGTCGATAACGTGACCCACCTCGGTCTTTGCTGCGCCACTCGGCTTGTACGAAGATACGAAGTCCTTGAGGGCATCGCGAATCTCGTTCGGGCTGATCGTGATATCTGCCATTGTCCTTTGGTTCCTTTTCTGGGTGAATGCCCGAGGGGGCATCCAGGTTGTTGAGGCGTGGCTCGGGGGCGTTAGCCCACGAGCTCCCGACGAAGTTGATTGAGGCGCGAGGAGATGGTGCCGTCCATGACGTCGTCACCCACCTGAATGCGAATACCACCGATGATCGACTCGTCGACCTCGGCGTTGACCAGCACGTCGCGTCCGTACGACGTGCTGAGACTCTTGGACACCGACGCACGCTGGTCGGCGGTGAGGGGGCGAGCGCTCGTCACCGTAGCCACCGAGGCACCGGCCTGATTGGCTACGACGGCGGCGGCGTAAGACAGGAGTGCTCCCACGCGACGACCCCGCGGCTGAGCCACCAGTGACGCAACAATCACAATGGTGGCTTCGTGAGCCTTGCCCTTCAGGAGCGCAGTGGCGAGAGCGGCTTTGCCCTCTGACGGCTCGAGCTTGCTGCCCAGTGTGAGCTCAAGCTCGGCATCCGTTGCCACGGCCCGAGAAAAGGCGAAGATTTCTGCTTCGATGCTCGCCTGGGGTCCGGCAGCAATCGCGGCAGCACGCACGGCAATCTCTTCGATGCCACCGAGCATTTCGTCTTCGTTCGACCAGCGCTCGCCAACGATTCCGGAGGCGAGTGTGGCCGCAGTACCCGAGAGGGCCTTGCCAAAGACTTTGCCCAGCAGGTCGGACTTGGCTGAGGCGTTAAGCGAGGCGTCCGCGAGTGCGGCTGAGAGCTGGGTGGAGCCGGCGATGGCACGGCCAACAGCGAACAGGGCCGACGCCGCGTCCACGTCAACCTTCGCGCCGAGAGCACTGAGTGCCTCCCGCGACGCGACAAGTGCCTGCCTGCTCGCACTGCCCATTACTTGGCCGCCTTCTCCGAGGTCTCGAGGTCCTTGAGGTAGCGATCCACAACGGCCTTGGATTTGGCGTCTTCCGAGAGAATTTCGCCCAGCACGGTTGCGGCCAAATCGATGGCTAGCGTTCCCACCTCGCCCTTGAGGGTGACCAAAACAGCCTGACGGTTCGCCTTGATCTGCTCTTCCGCAGCCGCCACAATTCGGGCTGCTTCGGAACTGGCCGTTTCTTTTTGTTCAGCGATAATTCGCGAGCCGTCCGCACGGGCCGCCTCACGAATGGAACCGGCCTCGGCACGTGCCTCGGCGAGCTGCGCCGTGTACGTAGCGAGCGCCGCTTCGGCTTCCTGTTGGGCGGCGGACGCCTTCTCGATGTTGCCCTCGATAGCGGCCGAGCGCGCGTCGAGCAGCGCCTTGACGTTCGGCAACACCCTGAACCAGAAGAAGACCAGGATGACGACGAAGACCACGGCCGACCACACGAGGTCGGGAAGAGCCGGGAGCAGGGGGTTGATTGTTTCCCCTGCGGCCAGCAGTTGCGACTGAAGCATGTTGCCTCTTTACCTACTCAGTTGAAAAGCGGACTAGTTGGTGAAGATGAAGTATGTGGCGATACCAATGAACGCCAGTGCCTCGGTGAAGGCGATACCCAGGTACATGAGCACCTGAAGACGGCCGGCCAGTTCGGGCTGACGAGCAACCGACTCGATGGTCTTGCCCACCACAATTCCCACGCCGATGGCGGGTCCGATGGCGGCCAGGCCGTAGCCAACCGTGGCGATGTTGCCGGTGAGTTCGGCGAGGATTGATGTTGCGTCCACGAGGTTTCCTTTCGTGATTTAAGAATACGGCGGGTGCCGAATTCCTTTAGTGTTCCTCAGCCAGCGCGAGCTGGATGTAAACGGTGGTCAGGAGCGTAAAGACGTAGGCCTGAAGTACGGAGACCAAAATCTCAAAGAGAGTGAAGATAAGCCCGAAAGCGAGGGTGCCCGCGGCAAACAGCTTGAAGAAGCCCGGTGCCGACTCCAAGAACCACCAGGTGGCCGTGAAACACAGCACGAGCAGAAGGTGGCCCGCCACCATGTTCATCAGAAGTCGCAGCGCGAGAGTGATGGGGCGGAGAACAAAAATCGAGAAGAACTCGATGGGCGTAACGATGATGTAGATCGGCCACGGAACTCCGGGCGGAAAGAGCGAGGCCTTCAGGAACGTTCCGGGATGCTTGCGCAGACCCGCATAGATAAAGGTGACGTAGGCCACGACAGCCAGCACGACGGGAAAACCGATCAGCGACGATCCCGCGAGGTTGAAGCCGGGGATGATGCCCGGCAGATTCATCGCTAAGACGCTAAAAAATATCGTGGTCAACAGCGGGAGAAAACGGCGGCCATCTTTGCGGCCGAGTAGGTCCTCCGCCACGTTCACCCGAACCAGGTCAAGACCCATCTCGATGAGGCTCTGGAAGCGACCGGGAACAATCTTCATTCGCCGCGTGCCCAACCAGAACAGCAGGATCAGCAAAGCGGCCATGAAGAATCGGATCAGAATGAGCCGATTAATCTCGAACGGCGTGTCCGCAAACAAAAGAACGGGCGGGAAGAACTCGTTGATCGAGGGACCGACGAATCCACCCTCCGAGGACGCCTCGGCGAGCAAAGTGACAGCGTTACCTAGCAGCGCTCGCTCCTGAATTCATCCGTGTCTTGCTTGCCGCACAACACGGGACGGCCATGTCCCCCCGCTCCCCCTTTAGGAAGAGCGGAATTTAGTCAACTCTACACAATCGAGTGGCCGGATATGAATCCCCGCGGGCATTACCGACCAGTGGAATCCTCGCCGGGGAGGACCACGTCACTGGCGTACGGCATGCGGGACTTTGCCACTGCAACCACGTCGACAACGAGGGACACGAGAATGCTCGCAATGAGGGCGAGGAAGAGGGCGAGGAGGGTCACCCACGGCTGGGCTCTCAGGACAAATGCGAGAACGAGAAACAGCGCGAACTTGAGAAGCCACGTGCCCATGACGATGCCAAAGAAAGCCACCATCGAGTACCGCACCGCAATCAGCATGCTGGCCGCCGTGAGTCCCAAAAAGACGAAGCCCATGGCTGCACCGATCACAGCGCTCACGGCCCCCGAGGTTCCGGCTGTCAGGCCGCCAAGGACGCCGCCGATGAGGGCGATCCCGGCATTGGCCAGCAGGCCCCACAGCAGGGCACGGCGCAGAACGGGGACAGAGGAGGGGAGGCGTTTCTCGGCCACGGGGGTCACTTCTTTTCTGGTTTCGAGGGTGGTTGAGACTTCGGGGATGTGGTCGCCACCCGGGTCGCGGCATCCTCGGGAACAGGGATGTCCTCGTCATAAACCGCACTGGCCCGATCCAGCGGGTCGAACTGTTCAAGGGCCGGGTTAGCCGAGGCACTCTGCACTGCAGACTCGAAGCGCTTCCGTCGACTCAGCGGTGCCAGCGTCACGAACGTGCACGCCACAAGGCCGAGCAGGATGAGCACGAGGGGAATCCACCACGGGCGGATAAAGAAAAAGAGCAGGAGTCCCACCGAAATCACCGCTGTCCACCCATAGAAAATCAGCACGGCGTGCAGCTGCGAGTGCCCCATGTCGAGTAACCGGTGGTGCAGGTGCTTCCGGTCGGCAGTGAAGGGCGACTTACCCGCGCGCAGTCGGCGGAACACCGCGAGCGCAAAGTCGGCCAGGGGCAGGATGAGTACGGCGATGGGGAGCACGATGGGCAAGAACGCGGGGAGAACCTGTGACCGTCCCAGCGCGACCGGATCAACTTGACCGGTGACAGAAATCGCACTCGTGGCCATGAGCAGGCCCACGAGCATGGAGCCGGCGTCGCCCATAAAGAGTCGCGCGCGGTGCCAATTGAAGGGTAAGAAACCCAGACACATGCCCACCACCACGGCGGCCGTGAGAGAGGCCAGGCTGAAATAGTTGGTCGGGGAAATGTCGCGGGCCAGGAGGTAGCTGTACACGAGGAACACGCCGTTGGCAATGATGGCGACGCCCGCGACAAGGCCGTCGAGGCCATCGATAAAGTTCACCGCGTTCATGACGAGAACAATCGTGAACAGCGTGAGCAGGAACGACAGCAGAGGTGACCCCACCGTGATGCCGCCAATGGGCAAAGAGATAATTTGTACGCCCTGCC
This sequence comes from Microbacteriaceae bacterium UBA963, assembly GCA_002292955.1. Lineage (GTDB taxonomy): Bacteria > Actinomycetota > Actinomycetes > Actinomycetales > Microbacteriaceae > UBA963. The sequence goes on from DBCH01000097.1 coordinate 4,557, forward strand.
ACGTCACAAGTGCGGCCACCAGCAACTGCGCGGCGAGCTTGATGGTCCAATCGAGGTCCCAGATATCGTCGGCCACCCCCACGATGACGATCAGCAGTGCGGCGCCCAGGATCGCCAGGATCTGATTGGGCTCGGTAAAGACCGCCCGGAAGAACGGGATGCGACTGGCAATGAGAAAGGCCACAATCAACGCCACGAACATGGCGATTCCGCCCAGTCGGGGCGTGGGGCGCACGTGTACGTCGCGCTCGCGAATCTTGGGATACAGCCGGTACTTGCGACTCACTTTGAGAATCACCCACGACAGACAGAACGACACAGATGCCGCCACCAGCACCATGAGAGCGAGCATCAACACGGCTAGCTACCGCCCGCGGTTTTTTTTGCTGGCGCGGGAGGAACCTCGAGGGCGTCTCCGAGAACTTTGCGCAGGGCCGCCGTGGTGATTTTCCCCGAGCGCACAATGCGCACGCCACCCGTTCCTCTGGTGAGCCCGGTGGCGTCAACGATGGTGGATGCCTTGCCTCCCACTGTGCCGGCTTCGAGATAGACGGCTACGCGACCGCCCAGCTGCTCCTTGGTCTGTGCGGCCGTTGCGCCCGGTGCCTGGCCTGTCAGGTTTGCGGAGGAGACCGCGAGCGGTCCCGTCTCGGCAAGAAGTTCGAGTGCGAGCGGGTGGTTAGGGATACGCACGGCAACGGTGCCTCGAGTGTCTCCCAAGTCCCAGGCGAGGGAGGGTTGCGCATCCACAATGATGGTCAGCCCGCCGGGCCAAAACTTTGCGCCCAGAGCGCGAACGACATCCGGCACCGACTCGGCAAGGGCATCCAGTGCTGCCAGTGAACCAATCAGCACCGGCGGTGGCGAAGAGCGTGTGCGCCCCTTAGCTTCGAGCAGGCGCTGAACGGCCGCGGGCGAGAACGCATCGGCGGCAACACCGTAGACGGTGTCGGTCGGTAGCACCACAAGCTCACCCTGAGCAATCGCGCGGCGAGCCTCCCGCATACCGGCCAGGAGGTCGGTGTCGAGGGCGCAGTCGAAGAGTTGAGACATAGTGCTCACTATGTTACGCGCGGGGCTGTCTCGGAGGGACCTAGCTGGGCCACACGCCCGTCGTGTAGCGATCCCGAGTGGTGAGGTCGGGATGCGTGGATACGGGGCGCCAGCCGGCGTCGGTGAGAATCTGACGAACAGCGGGACCCTGCAGCTCGCCGTGTTCGAGGGCCAGGAGTCCGCCCGGTGCCAGGAGATCACGTGCCACATCAGCCAACACCCGCACGGAATCGAGTCCGTCGGGGCCGCCGTAGAGCGCGAGAGCGGGGTCATAGAGGTGCACCTCCGTATCGCGCGGCACCGCCTCATCGGGGATATAGGGCGGATTGGAGACCACCACGTCAAACGTTCCTGCGCGCTCTCCCACCAGCGAAAGCGCGTCGGCGAGATCTCCCTGCACGAGCGTGACGGGGTTTCCGTTGGCCTCATTGTTGCGTCGAGCCCAGACGAGCGCCTCGGCGCTCTTCTCCACCGCCCACACGCGAGCGTGNNGGTGCTTCGGTGGCCACCGCGAGCGCAATGGCGCCGGTGCCCGAGCCGAGGTCGATGACCCGCGGACTCGGTTGTCCCGAGGCCATGACGGCGTCGACCACAATCTGCACGAGCAGCTCGGTCTCGGGACGTGGCACGAACGCCCCCGGCCCCACGGCGAGAACTAACTGCCTGAAACCCCGCTTCCCCGGTGATGTGTTGAAGCGGTTCGCGCGCGGAACGCCGGCGGACAAGATCCCCAAACTGTTTGCGCTGATCATTTGAGAAGTCAGCCCCCGAAACGAGTCGAGCGGCTAATTCCCCCCGACCGACACCGAGCACATGGGCAGCGAGGAGAAGAGCGTCCACCTCGGGGGTCGCAATGCCCACGGCCACGAATTCCTCCGCGGCGGCGTTGACCGCGTCACCCAAGGATTCTTCGGTTATCATGATGACTCCGAACGTAACAGAATCCGGGCCGTTGGTCGGGGGAACGAAATCTTTCTTCCGCTAACGCCTGTTCGCCACTTCATCCCACCCAGAGAGGCATCACGTGGCTCGAATTTACGATGACATCACTGCACTCACCGGAAACACCCCACTGGTAAGGATCAACCGGCTAACTGAGGGCATCGACACAAACCTGCTGGCCAAACTGGAGTACTACAACCCCGGCAACAGCGTTAAAGACCGGCTCGGCACGGCCATCATCGATGCCGCCGAAAAGTCCGGCGCGCTCAAGCCCGGTGGCACCATTGTCGAGGGCACCAGCGGTAACACGGGCATCGCGCTGGCGCTCGTGGGTGCGGCTCGCGGATACAACGTGATTCTCACCATGCCCGAGACCATGAGCATCGAGCGACGAGTCCTTGTTCGCGCCTACGGCGCCGAAATTGTTCTCACGCCCGGCCCCGAGGGCATGAAGGGCGCTGTGGCAAAAGCCGAAGAGATCGTGGCAAACACGCCCGGTGCCATTCTCGCTCGCCAGTTCGACAACGAGGCAAACCCGGCCATTCACCGCGCGACGACGGCTGAAGAAGTCTGGAATGACACCGACGGCAAGGTCGACATTTTCATTGCCGGGGTGGGCACGGGTGGCACCATCACGGGTGTGGGCCAGGTTCTCAAGGAGCGCAAGCCGGGAGTTCAGATCATCGGCGTCGAGCCCGAAGAGTCCCCTATCCTCAACGGCGGAACCCCGGGGCCGCACAAGATTCAAGGAATCGGCGCTAACTTTATCCCGTCCATTCTCGATCGGTCCGTGATTGACGAGGTCTTCGACGTCAACGTGGATCAGGCCCTCGTGATGGCTCGCCGCCTGGCCGCTGAAGAAGGCATCCTCTCGGGCATCTCAACCGGTGCAATTTTCCACGCCGCCCTTGAGGTCGCCAAACGACCCGAGAACGCCGGCAAGACCATCGTCGCCATCGTGTGTGACTACGGCGAGCGCTATGTCTCAACCATGCTGTGGGAGCCGTTCCGCGACTAGCCACAGAGACACCGCCGCCCGCGGTGAACGCGACTAGCCTAGGAATTACCATGTCACCCCTCCGCGAAGACCTCCTCAATGCGCGCGCGCACGATCCGGCAGCGCGCAACTCATTCGAGACCTTCTTCGTGGCATCCGGATTGCACGCCGTGTGGTGGCATCGCTGGCACCACTGGCTGTGGACACACGGGCTGAAGTTTCTGGCACGTGCGGGATCACAAATCACGAGATTCTGGACGGGCATCGAGATTCACCCGGGGGCCACCATCGGACGACGGTTCTTTATTGACCACGGCATGGGCGTCGTCATTGGCGAAACTGCCGAAATCGGTGACGACGTGATGATTTACCACGGCGTGACCCTCGGCGGTCGTTCACTTGCACACCATAAGCGCCACCCCACGGTTCGTGACGGCGTCACCATCGGCGCGGGCGCCAAGGTGCTCGGACCCGTCGTCATTGGCGAGCGAAGCGTGATCGGCGCCAACGCGGTTGTGGTCCGCGATGTTCCCCCCGACTCCGTTGCGGTGGGCATTCCCGCCGTCATCAAGCCGCGCAAGGTCATCGCGGGTACATCTGCGACGCGACGCAAGAAAGCACCGGCGGCGGAAGATCCCGGCGTTGACTCGGCGTGGATTGACCCCGCCGTCTTTATTTAGCTCGTCTTCAACGTGTGCTCGAGAGAGTACCGTGCGATTCGGCTCTCATCTGAAAGTCCGGTGAGTTGCGCCCGGCGGATGTTGATCCATTTCTTGACGAGATGCGCCGGGTTGATCAACAACCAGCGCACGGTGGCGCCGAAGCTGTAGTTAGGGTCACGAATGATGCGACCAGAGGTTCGAGAAATATCGCGAGCCAATCTTGCGAGCATGCCGAGCCAACTGAGGGTTCGTTCATCGTGACCCGCGCGCTTCCGGCCGAGGGTCTCATCGAAGACCCGCCTTCCGTAGTCACCGAGTGTCACGTCATTGGAGTGTTCGACGGCTGCACGTGGTTGATACGCCTTGGCGAGACCGGCATTGAGCACATCACGGGCAAATGCCAGGTCTTCTGAGTAGTCCAGATCGCGATACGGAATCGCGCCGAGCAGCAGGTCGCGCCGAGTGGCCGAGTTGACGTCGGAATAGAACAGGTCGGCATCGCTCAACGAATCGGCTGCCCCGGGCGCGCAGGAAACCACCGTGGTGCGGTCCAGAGGTCCACTCGCCGCAAAGACGCCATCAATTTCGTATGCCAGCGAGGGAAAGCAGTTTTGGCGGGCAACCTGTCGACCGAAAACAGCGACGCAGGCGGGCTCGCCGGGCTCCGGGGTGCGGCGCATCGGCTCGAGCAGGTGTTCGAGCCAGTGAGTGTCGAGGGGAATAGCGTCGTGACTGAGATACGCCACAAACGTGCCCCGGGCGAGGTGCGCGGCCTGATTGCGTGTTCGCCCGTGGCCGAATTCTTGTTGAGGAATGGTGACCAGCCGCACCAGCGGGTGGCGGGACACGATTCCGAGCGTGTCGTCGGTCGATCCCGAATCGATGATGAGAATCTCGAATTTTTCGACAAAATCTTGGGTTTCAACGGCCGTCAGGAGCCGGTCGAGGTAGGCCGCACCGTTGAACGTGGGGATGAAGACCGTTGCCTCGATGCGGCCGCGTGAATCGGCACTAACCGCGGGCACGCCTATCCGCGCTTCTTCATTTTGAACTGACGTGCGAAGCCATCCACCGTGCCCTCATGTCGACGGTCGGTTACCTCCTGAGAGAAAACTGACATGGCACCTTCCTCAGCGGGGAGGCCGAAATCTGTGACGGGCCTCAGGACTTCTTAAGCGTAGCGATGACGCGAGCAATGTCGGCTTCTGACATACCCGCCCACAGGGGAAGGCGCAGCTGCCGGGACGCGAAATGGTCGGTGTTCACCATGCTGCCTGACGTGCGGCCGTAAGCCTGGCCCGCGGGGCTCGAGTGCAGCGGTACGTAGTGGAACGTAGCCTGGACACCCTCGGCGCGCATGTTGGCAAGCACCTCGTCGCGCCGTTCGGGTGTGGGCAGCAACAGCCAAAAGACATGCGCCGCGTGAACGCCGCCGGGTGGGTCCATGAGAGCAACTCCGTTGGCGACAGCCCAGTCGCCCAGCTCCTCTCGATATGCATTCCACACCCCGAAGCGCGCCGACTGAATGCTGTCAAACGCAGCCAGCTGCGCGTCCAACACGGCGGCATTGAGTTCTGAGGGCAAATAGCTCGATCCCCAGTCGACCCACGTGTACTTATCAACCTGACCCCGCAGGAACGTTGAGCGGTTCGTTCCCTTTTCGCGCATGATCTCGGCGGGCTCGGTGAGGTTATCCGAGCCAAACAGCACTGCTCCTCCCTCGCCACAGTGCACGTTCTTGGTGTCGTGAAAACTCTGGATGCCCACGTCGCCAATGGTGCCCAGCACTCCGTGGGGAGTTGGCACTGCGAGTCCGTGAGCGTTGTCCTCAATCACGCGAAGGTCGTGCACTGCCGCCAGCGACAGGACTGCGGACATGTCAACGGGAACGCCCCCGTAGTGCATTACTTCGATGGCCCGGGTGCGCTCAGTTATTGCGACCTCGATCTGATCGGTAGCTATGTTGCCGGTGGCAAGCTCCATGTCGACAAACACCGGCGTTCCGCCGGCGGCAACGATGGCTGTCGCACCCGAAGAGAACGTAAAGCTCGGCAGAATCACTTCGTCGCCCGGCTTCACCCCGACGAGTCGAACCGCCATCTCGAGCGCGTGCGTGCCCGAGGTTGTTAGCAGGGCGTGCGCGGCACCGGTCATCTTTTTCAGTCGCGCCGAGGCGGAGGCGGTAAAGGGGCCATCACCGTGAACGTGGTCTGTGGCCAGCACAGCGGCAACGTTCTGTATTTCCGCGGGTGAGTGAAAAGGCCGCGAGAAGAGAATGGGATCCACGGTCACGAACCTACTCGCTGAGAGCGGCGAGACGCGACTCCTCGTCGGCCGTGATGCACGACTCAACGACGGGAGCGAGGGCACCGTCCATGACCTGATCGAGGTTGTACGACTTGTATCCCGTGCGGTGATCGGCGATGCGATTCTCCGGGAAAGTTGTACGTGCGGATGCGCTCAGAACGGTCAACCGTGCGGATCTGCGTTTTGCGTGCGGCACTGGCTTCGGCCGCCGCATCCTCCTGCTGCTTGGCAAGAATGCGAGCGCGCAGAACGCGCATGCCGGCTTCCCTGTTTTGGAGCTGCGACTTCTCATTCTGCATCGACACGACGATGCCGGTGGGAAGGTGCGTGATGCGCACAGCTGAGTCCGTGGTGTTGACACTCTGCCCGCCAGGGCCGCTGGAGCGGTAGACGTCAATCTTGAGGTCGTTCTGGCTGATCTCAACCTCTTCGGGCTCGTCGACCTCGGGAAAGACCAGAACGCCGGCGGCCGAGGTGTGGATGCGCCCCTGCGATTCGGTCGCCGGTACGCGCTGAACGCGATGCACACCACCCTCGTACTTGAGGTGTGCCCACACCCCCAGCGCGGGATCCGGGGAGTTACCCTTGATGGCCACCTGAACGTCTTTGTAGCCGCCCAGATCCGACTCCGTGCGATCCAAGATTTCGGTCTTCCACCCCTTGGACTCGGCGTAGTGCAGGTACATGCGCAACAGGTCAGCGGCAAATAGTGCACTCTCGGCGCCGCCCTCGCCCGCCTTGATCTCCATGATCACGTCGCGACCGTCGTCGGGGTCGCGCGGAATCAGGAGGCGACGCAGACGCTCCTGAGCTGCCGGCAGTGCCTCCTCAAGAGAGGTAACCTCGGCAGCGAAGGCGTCGTCCTCTTTTGCGAGTTCGCGAGCCGCAAGCAGGTCGTCCTGCATCGCCAGCAAACCCTCGTGGGCAGCTTTGATCTGACTCAACTGCGCGTAGCGCCGATTAAGTTTCTTGGCACGCGCCGCATCGGCGTGCACAGCGGGATCCGACAGTTGCGTCTGGATCTCGGCGTGCTCATCGAGAAGAGCGTTAACCGAATCAATCACGTTAGTTTCCCGCGCCCGACGTTTCGTCGAGGGACGAGTCGCGCTGCACGTGCATGAGGAACTCCACGTTCGTGGGAGTGTCGCCGAGCTTGCCCAGCACGTACTCGAGTGCGGCGCGTGGTCCACGGGCGGCAAGTCCACGACGAAGCTTCCACGTGAGCGCGACCTCGTCGCCACCCAACAGCAGATCCTCGCGTCGGGTTCCCGACGCCGTCACGTCAACGGCCGGGAAGATACGCTGGTCGGCAATCAGGCGTGAAAGGCGCAGTTCGAGGTTGGCGTTGTCGACAAACTCATCGAGAATGGCGCTGTCGACGGCCGAACCCGTCTCGGTCACCACCGAAGCGATGACGGTGAGCGAACCCCCGTTTTCGATGTTGCGTGCGGCGCCAAAGAATTTCTTGGCGGGGTAAAGCGCGGCCGCATCGACACCGGTGTGACCACCGCGAGCCGAAGATGCAGACGACACCGCGTAGGCGCGACCCAGAGCCGTGAGCGAGTCGAGTAAAAGCACAACGTCCTGGCCCAGCTCGACGAGGCGCTTGGCGCGCTCCACGGCGAGCTCGGCAACCATGGTGTGGTCCTCGGCGGGGCGGTCAAACGTTGAGGCAATGACCTCGCCCTTGACCGTGCGTTCGGCCTCGGTGACCTCTTCGGGTCGGGCATCAATCAGAACCACCATGACGTGAACCTCGGGGTTGTTGATCGACACGGCTTCGGCAATCTGCAGAAGAACTGCCGACTTACCCGAAGCAGGACCGCCGGCAACGAGACCGCGCTGTCCCTTACCCACGGGGGCAATCACGTCGATCAATCGGCCGGTGAGGCGGTCCGAGGTGGTTTCGAGCCGCAAACGCTCCTGCGGGGAGAGCGGAACGAGCGAGGCAAAATCGTCGCGCGTGGCGGCCTCTTCTTGCGATTGGCCGTTGATGCTGTCGATACGAACGAGCGCATTGAACTTCTGGCGGCCGAAGTTCTCACCCTCACGGGGCTGCTTAATCGAACCCACAATGGCATCACCACGACGCAGGTTGTATTTCTTCACCTGCCCCAGAGAGACGTAGACATCGTTTGCGCCGGGCAGGTAGCCCGCAGTGCGAACGAACGCGTAGTTCTCGAGAACATCGAGGATTCCGCCAATGGGAAGCAACACGTCGTCCTCGAGGATTTCTGGTTCAATCTCCTCGCTCAGGCCGCGACCGCGACGACGATCACGCTGACGATTGCGGTTGGAGCGATCGCCTGCGGAGCCATCGGCGTCCGCGTCACCATCAGCGCTCGAGCCATTCTGATTGCCATTTGTGTTGCGGCTACGGCTACGGCTACGGCTACGCGCGGGACGCTCGGCGGTACCAGCGGAGTCACCATCAGTTGACGACGCCTCGGACTCAGCACTCGAGGCTGTGGACTTTCTGCTCGACGACGTCTCGGTGGGCGCATCGGTGGCGCCCTCGGCCTCGGCCTTCTTGCCGCGGCCCCGACGTGGAGCCGCGGTGGGCTCGCTCGCGTCAGATGATCGGTTCGACTCCGAGCCCGTTACGGTTGCGGATGCCGTTACGGCCTCCGCTGTTGCCAGTGGCTCGGTGGTCGTGGCGCGGCGGGGCGCACGACGACGCGGTGCTTTTTCTTCGGTGCCAGCAGAATCAGCGGCACTGTTTTCGGTTGTGTCAGACACAGGTACTCCTTAGTGGTTTGTCCGCACTTACCCACGCCACACGCAAACGACCCTTGAGGACCGGCGTAATGGGGGAAATGCGAGGGAGACAGAGAAACGAGGTTTCCCTGAGGAATCAGGTGGGCCAACCTCATGGTCGGCGCAACCTCCCCCCAGCCTAACAGGTTGGGCGCACGTTGTTAGGCTGGCACCCAAAGGAGTGCTCTCGCGTGACCACAGTAAAACCGTCTCGAACATCCGCCGCACGGCCGGCCGATGTCGGAATCGTGACCGTGAGCTACAACTCCAGCGATCAGGTGCGCACTTTTTTGCCCGGCGCCGTTGCGTCGCTCCGGACACCTGCCCACGTGGTCGTTGCCGACAATGATTCGGCCGATATCGGGAAAACGCAGCGCCTCGCCAAAAAGTGCGGAGCCCAGGTTGTTCGCCTCGACCGCAATGCTGGCTACGGGGCAGCCGCCAACGCCGGAGTCGCTGCCCTGCCCCCAGCGTGCAGCGTCGTGCTGATTAGTAATCCGGACGTCACGCTGTCGACCGAAACGGTCTCGCGGTTGCGCGATGCACTTTTCTCTGACCCCGTAATTGGCATCGTTGGCCCGCGTATTCTCAATGCCGATGGCAGCACTTACCCCTCGGCGCGGGCCATTCCCTCGATTCGCACGGGTGCCGGTCATGCGCTTTTTTCGCGCGTCTGGCCCCGCAATCCATGGACCCGCAGATACCACTCGGACGCTTTTCGGAGTGAGGCCAACACCGACGCGGGGTGGCTGTCGGGCGCCTGCCTGATGCTGCGGCGCTCCACCTTCGAGGAGCTCGGCGGATTCAACGAACGCTACTTCATGTATTTCGAAGATGTCGATCTCGGTTATCGGGCGGGTCAACGCGGACTGCGCAACGTCTACGTTCCCGGCGCCGTCGTGACGCACGTGGGCGGCGAAACCACACGAGTAAACAAGCGCACCATGCTGGCCGCGCACCATGACAGCGCCAAGAAGTTCATCGCCACCAAGTACGCCGGTCCCGCTTGGGCGCCGGTGCGGGTCGTCCTGCGCATC
>DBCH01000008.1 GCA_002292955.1 Microbacteriaceae bacterium UBA963
CGATGCGTAGCCCGACCACTCCTGACCCACAGTCAGCGGAGTGGCATCTTCGAGGTGCGTGCGACCAATCTTTACTACCGTGTCCCACTTGCGCGAGTTTTTCTCGAGAGCTTTCTGCAGCTTGCGCAGTGCGGGCAAGGTCTTGGACATCACCATCGTGTACGCCGCAATGTGCATTGCCGTGGGGAACGTGTCGTTGGACGATTGACCCATGTTGACGTGATCGTTGGGGTGGATGGGCTCCTGAGCTCCGAGCTTTCCGCCAACCAGCTGGATGCAGCGGTTAGAGATGACTTCGTTGACGTTCATGTTTGACTGCGTTCCCGAACCCGTTTGCCACACATAAAGAGGAAACTCCGTGTCCAGCTGAGCCGACGTTATTTCGTCGCACACGCGCTGAATGAGCTCGCCCTTCCACGCGGGGAGGCGTCCAGCACGCGTGTTCACAATTGCGGCTGCCTTTTTGACGAAACCGTAGGCGTGATAAACCTCATGCGGCATCTTGTCGTGACCGATATTGAAGTGCTGAAGCGACCGTTGCGTCTGAGCACCCCAGTAGCGATCGGCGGGGACCATGACGTTTCCTAGGCTGTCAAACTCTTTGCGCTCGCCCGTGGCGCTAATGCCGATGGGCAGGTTCAGAATCTTCGGAGCGGGCGTGGAATCCGAGTTTTTCGGCATGGGGTTTTTCTCCCTAGTTATTCGAATATTTATGCAAACGCAGTCTAGGAGAATCTGTAAAAAGTTTTCAAGCCCTACTTGTGCCTGTCGAGATCAGATTCATTGAATTGGTCTGCGGATTCTGCTCTACTGGAGGCCAGAGCAAAGGAGCTCCCGATGGCCCAACAGCCCCCCGCGCCCAATCTGCGCTACTGCTTCACCATCCGCGCCGAGGTCGATGACTGGATGGAAGTAGGGGCTAGCGGAAGCGGCACCCTCTACTTCATCCCAATAACCGGTGGCCAGGTGCGCGGCGAAGGATTCGACGGCAAGGTTCTGCGCGGCGGTGGCGACTGGGCCACCATGCGCAGTGACAAGGACGTTCTCGAGGTTGAGGCCCGCTATCAGATCCAGCTCAACAACGGTGTCGTCATCGACATCGTCAACACCGGACTCACCCGCTACGCGAAGCCGGGAACCCTTGAGATTGAGTACTTCATGACACGTCCGCACTTTCGGGTCGCACACCCCGACTACGACTGGATGACGAAAGCGGTCTTTGTGGGACAGGCCGACAGCAAACCGGATGCCACCGAGATTCACATTTTTGAAGTTGTGAACGGCGCGTGAGCGAGGCCGCTTCGCCGCTCGACAGGTCGGCCGTCGAGCTTGCCCGAGCAATTCGAACACGTGAAATCTCACCCAGTGAGGTGATGGAACTCACCCTCGAGCGCATCGACGCCCGCAACCCGGCGCTCAATGCCGTGATTTGGCTCGACTGCGATCTCGCGATGGAGTCCGCGCGGGAATCTGAACGGCGAATTTCTTCGGGTGAAGACGTGCGTCCCTTCGAGGGAGTCCCGTTGCCACTCAAGGACTTCGTCAACGCTGTGGGCCAGCCCAACACCATGGGCTCGCGCGCCATCGACGATGCGCCAGCGCAGAAGGATGAAGTCGTCGTGAGCCTCTTTCGCAACGCGGGGTTCTCGTTCGTGGGCCGCACCAACACCCCCGAGTTCGTCACCCTGACCGACACCGTCAATTCGCGATACGGCGCCACCTACAATCCGTGGAACTTGGAACGGTCGGCCGGCGGTTCATCGGGCGGTGCCGGGTCTGCCGTTGCGGCAGGACTCGCCACTGTCGCACACGCCTCCGATGGCGGTGGCTCCATCCGCGTCCCGGCATCCATGAACGGTCTCGTGGGGTTCAAGCCGAGCCGCGCCCGCGTGCCCTCCGACTTTGGGCATTGGTTCTTCGCCTCAACCGATGGCGTGCTCACGCGCACCGTGGGAGACTCGGCAGCACTATTGGATGTCCTCGCGCCGGGCGACCGCACCGGCTGGTTTGCGACGCAGCCACCTGTCCGACCCTTTGTTCAGGAGCTTCACCCGGCAGAACCGGGTCTGCGCATCGGCGTCTTGTCGCTGGCGAATGTTGGTGTCGACGTTGACGATGACTGTGTTGCGGCGGCCGACCTTGCGGCTCGCCACCTCGAATCACTCGGCCACCACGTCACCACCGTGGATGCCTTCCTCTTTGATCCGCCCACGATTGGGGCCTTCGTGGGACAGGTGATGAGCGCTTACCTGGCGAACACCGACATCACGGACCCGTCGCTGTGCGATCCCTTCATCCAACATCGACTCGACCAGGCTCGTGCCTTCACGTCGGTCGACTATGTGGCTCTCGAGATGGGCATTCAGTTGCAGGCCCGTCGCGTGGTGGCGCAGTGGGGCGACCAGTTTGATGTTTTGCTGACCCCGACCATGGCGACCACTGTGCCGCCGGTCGGCCAGGTTTACGCCGAGGCCAACGAAGACCCGGCCGGCGAGCGCATTCTGGAGAGGCGCACGGCCACCTTCACCATTTCGGCAAACCTCTCGGGGCTGCCGGCGGCATCTTTGCCGGTCGGCGTTGACCGCGACGGCATGCCCGTGGGCGTGCAGCTGATCGCCGGGCCCGGCGACGAGGCAACACTGTTTCAGCTGGGCCACAGTCTCGAGCAAGAGTTCCTCTGGCACCAGCGTCGACCGCCGATTGCTTAAGACGAATGCTCCGAGGCCGGCAAGCGGTGCCCCGGAGCATTCGTTTCGATGGATGGACTATTTCTTGCCGGACAAGACCGGCTCGTCTACCTCGTTCATGTAGCCCTCTTTTTGGTCCTGCGCCTTGGCGTATTCCGGCTGGAACCGAACGCTGGCATAGTGCGATGCCTTCTCCGCTTCCTCGGCGCGCTTACCCAGATCGGCGGTGTCGCCAAATCCGAGAACATCACGAGCCAGTTGCGTCAGAGGCCCATCAACCTGGTACTCCGTGCGCTGCATGGTGAGGAGGTTGATGAGGTAGAGCGGCGTTCCATTAAACTTCTCAAACATCTCGTGGCGAGCGCCCCATTCCGTGAGGAATCGCTCGCTAATCTGCCGGAAGATCTTGATGCGGTCACGGGCACTGATTTCAGAACCACGGAGCGCTTCTTCGAGCTTCGGCCCGATGTACGGGTCGTCCAATTCCTTCTTGGTCGGCTGAATGACAACTCCTCGACCGCAGAAGTCGATCAGAAGGTTGACCATCTCGTGCTGGTTTTCGAGATAGTGAGCGCGACCAAAATCAATAAAGATGTTGTTCGGCTTGTACAACCCACCCGGGGTATGGAATCCCGTCTCCTCGGCTGCGATCATGAAGGCGCGACACGTCTCGCGGAACCGAATCAACTGAGCCAACTGTGACTGAACCAACGGGTTCGTTGCCGTACCCAGCGACTGAGTGATCAGCAGGGCAAGGCCAACCATGAGCTCAGCATGCACAACCTGGCGAATCTGAGTTTCGAGGTGAACCCAGTCGAATTGGCGCTGTGGGTACCATTTGGCGTGGTCCGGGTTACCAATGTGCTGCACCTGATCCCACGTAATGAGCACGTCATCGAAGTACACCATGCCATCGAGTTCATCACCGATGGTGGCCAACGGGTGGTCGTAGGGATCAGCGTCGGGCATTGCGCGTGACTCACGTGCCACGACGGAGATGCCCGGCGTCGCAACAGGAATGAGCGCATAAATCGTCTGCTCAGACGTCTGCCCCGGCCTCCACAGGTTGCCAATCAGAAGGTGGTTCACAAATGGAATGGACGTGCCAATGGCCTTCCATCCGCGAACAATGATGCCTTCGTCGTTTTCTTCGACAACGCTCAACATGGGTGTTTCAGACATCGCATCGTCGCGGCCACGGTCATATTGAACATCGAGGAACATTGGTGAGATCGCGTGATCAAGACTCGTCACCATGTCCCACTGCCGCTGAATGTTGCCCGTGAGGTCGCGTTCACCGTTCTTGAAGATTGAGTTTCCCGCCCACGGTTCTTGATCGTCCACCTGGGTGAACATGACAACGTTCATTCCAGCCGGCGGTCTGGTAAAGATGCCGCCTTTGAAGTGTCGGAACATGAAGTCCGCGTAGTTGCGACGACGCACGACGTCTTCTTTGGATCGGGGCAGGAACCAGTGCATTGACTGTCGCTCCCCGTTCTCATCGATAAATGTGCACACATCCTGAAATTCAGGATTGAGGTGCATATCGTAATACTCGGCGATTGCGTGAGCGTAGCCCTTTGTCTTGGGGTGGGTGGTGACATCCTCAATGATTTCGCCCCCCACATAGACTTTGCGACCGTCTCTGAGTGACTCAAGGTATTCTTTTCCGGTTCTCATGTGAACCCTCCTCAATAGTGATCATCGCCCGCACGGGCGCTCATCACAGAATGCCGGGAGAGGCGTTAACGAAAGAGAAACATGAGCGCGACCGCCCGATTTACTGACGGAACTGTCATTAGGGACGCAAGATTTGGAAGAGATCTCGGGTTGCAGCGGACGGAACGAGGCCCCCTTCGGCCAAAGTGGTCTCGCAGCGACGATACGCAGCTGTCACCGCATCGGCGTCTCCGATTGCGTCGCTCACGCGCATAACCATGCGCCACGCTCTCTCCGAAAACGGGTCTCGGACGAGGGACGACTCTGCGAGACTTTTGGCTTGTTGGTAGCGCTGGGCCTCGAAGCAGATTGCGGCCCCGGAAAGACTTGCGTTAACAGTCTTTTCCAAGAGCAATAATCGACGATCGTCAGCCCATGAGGACTCTATTTTGGGCAGGTACTCACCTTTCTCCAACAGTGCCAGCGCACGTTCGAGGAGCTCAAGTTTCTCGTCGCCCTGTAACCTGTTGGCCTCGTTCAGAAAGTTTTCACATTGAATCGATTCGCTTGACATCGACACCGTGCCGGAAAAAGACAGGACCTCCCCCACAAAAGACGGTCCAACGCCTGCCGGCATCACTTCACGAAGCCGATGAACCGTTTGGCGCAGGTACGCGCGCGACGAATCATTTAGTTCGCCGTCAAATAATGCGTTGAGCGCCTCCGAACGGGTCACACTGTGATTCGGCGCCGTCGCTAACAGGGCAACGAGGGCAAGGCTCTTTGCGATGCGCGGCTTGACGATTTCCCCTTCGACCTCAAGTGCGGTCTCGCCAAATTCGTGGAGGAGAACCGAGACGTGATTTTGGTTTTCCTGCACGGAATGACGACCGATAAGTGAGCGTCCGAGTTCATGCCACTCAGAGTCCGTGTCAGTCTCAATATCAAGACGCCTAGCCAGCACGGCCTCAAAATCCGCGAGGGCTAGTAAGAGTTGATGATGAGAACCCTGCTGCTGGGAGGCACTGAGCGCCAAGTCTGTTGCGCTGTCAGCTCCGTCCGAGTTGCCCGCCCGCCATTCCGCCTCTGCAAGATAAACAGCCGCCGCGGGGAGCTCGATGATTCTCTGAGCCCCGACCATACTGTGTACAGCGCGCCGGAGGGACACGAGCGCGAGATCGTCCTGGCCGCCCTCAAGGAGGTTGGCCAGCCCCCGCCACATATCAACCGCCTCGTTGATGAAGTGGTAGCGTCTGTCACTTGCCTCATCGACCTGATCAAGGAGAGTTAGCGCGCGTTCTGTTTTGCGTCGCAAGCGGAGTTCACATTTCACTTCAACAAGAATGCTGAGCCACTCGAAGAGCACTGAACCGCTCGCCTTGATGTGCTGCCGGCCAATCGTCAGAGTGTTGAGGGTTTCATCCACCCGCTGCAGGTCAATCATGAGTTCGGGCCCGACAATGCCGTGCAACCAGCACAGGGAATGTGAATGATTGTCAGACTGCGCGTAGACATCAAGCGCTTGCGTTAATCGGCCGCTGGCGCGCAGGAGACCGATTCTCCAGGGGGAAGACACTGCCACGGCCCAGAGAGATTCAGGCTCCTGAGCCATTTCCTTCAAGCGACCATGCGCAAAATGAACCCTCATCACCAGTGCGTCGAGTGGTCCTCCGGTGAGATTGATGCCCTTCTCAAATTCGGCGACGTAGTCCTCATTCACGAGTGTCATGAGGTACCGAATAGCGCCCATCTCTGGGCTCCGTGGCGCATTAGCCATCACTGATTCCATGTCGGGAATCCGATTGAGGTGCCAATAGGCCCAAGCCATCATGCTTGCCCCGAGTGCAGACGTTGACGCAAATTGGTCGCGCTTTTTCGCTTCCGCCAAAGAATCCGAAATGGCACAAGCGAGGCCGTAGTCTTCACGAGATATTGCCAAAAGGAGCTGCGGCAGGGCGAGGCTGAGATCCTGCTCCCCGAAGGCACCAACGAGTGCACCCAACCAGCGATCCGCGACCGCGAAATCAAAACGGTCGATAATTCCTACGAGAACCTGCTCTGCGGGAACGTGAGCCTTCTTGAGGTCCCCCGCCAGAATGTACTGTTCAACGGCCTCTTCGAGGTGTCCTTCGCTCAAGAGCAAATCACCGTAGACAGAACGCCGAGTAGCGACCTCGTCCGGTTCTTTCCGGTCAAAGAGTGCCATTAAGTACTCGCGAAAGCGCGGGTGGCATAGCATTCCGTCGTTGCCGTCGGCCCAGGACACAGGCAAGTGTTTCGTTCGGAGCGACATGAGGAGTCGTATGGTGTGAACTTCCCCCAGCGCGGCTGCTCTCCTTGGGGTGACCTCATCAAGCAGCGAAGTCCCAATCAGGAATTCGCGTTCATCGGGTTCGAGTCGCTCGAGGATCTGTGATGACAGGTAGCCGTGAAGCGGGTCGGCCTCGCCACCCACACCCACAATGTTCTTTCGCGACCGCCACGATTCAAAAAGAACACCCGCGACCCAACCGTTGGTGACTTCCATGGCATGGCTGGTATCCACATCTGCCATCTCCATTTTTTGCAGAACAGTTGCGGCCTCGTCATGAGTGAAGGCCAATTCTCGTTCCCCGACGGAAGCAACCAAATCAACGCCGCTCATCATTCGAGAATCGATAGGGATATCCGAGCGACTCAAGAGCATAACTTTGAGTGAAATAGGTGCGTACCTCACAAGCGCCTCAATTACCGCCAGGGCCCCCGGCGACTCGATCAAGTGCTCAAGTCCGTCGATGACGAGGATGAGTGGCACTCCGTTCGTGGCATCGACAAGAAGTCCTGCTGCCTCATCGTGGGGAAGTCGAGAAGCAAGGACTTCGTTGACCAAACCTCGAACGCTAGCCACCTGTGTTTCAAGCGCAGCCTCTAGGTAGAGCAACAATCGGCCTGGCGCAGAATCAGCGCGATCGAGAGTGAGCCACGCAACGGGTGTGGTTCCCGACTGACACGCTTGAACAACGGCCGTCGTCTTTCCCGACCCAGCGGTTGCCGCAACAACAAGTATCTGACTGCCTCGAATCGTCTCTTGAATCAATTCGTTGAGTCTCGGTCGCTCCACCACATTGGCGCCAAGAAGGGGCTGGGAAATCTTGGTTCGGATTATTGACGGTGACGTCCGCGCAGGAGAGCCCTGAGGAGAATCTCTCTCTTGGTTATTCATGGGCCTCGGTATTTCGTTTCGGTTAACGGCGGCGCCGACATGCTGTATTCGAGAACCTAACTGGGGTCATCCGAATAATGCAACGACTACTTCATAAAGCCGAGAGTAAGGATTCACGTGTTCACTCCGATGCAACAAACTCCATCGCCCATTGATCCGCTCGCGTTTCGAGATGTCATCTCACACCTCATCACCGGAGTTTCTATCATCAGCACGGAACGCGGAGGCGAAAAGTTCGGGGTCACCGCGAGTTCTGTAACCTCCCTCTCGTTGGATCCGGCGTCCATTCTCGTTTGCCTCAACCAACGATTGACCATTGCGGATGTCATTTCTGAAACGGGAGTCTTTGCGGTAAATATCCTTGGCAAGGGTCACGGCGCTTTAGCCACACAATTTTCTCAGAGCCACGAAGACAAGTTTCGGGGCACTGCACTCACGACCGGCGACCTCGGAAACCCCCTCTTGACCGATGCACTCGCCAACCTTGAATGTCGCCTCATCGAAAGAAAAGACTTCGCAACCCACGCAATTTTCATCGCACAAATCGAATCAGCCTCGCACCGAGACGGCTCTCCTCTGGCTTACTGGCGCAGTACCTTCGGCAACTTCGCCGGAGAGTAATCCTGACAACCCTCTCACCCCAGAGCCGCGGGTTGCGCAAATACTCGAGAAATCACCTATGGTCGAACGGGTCGGTACACGGACCTCATGAGACTGTCCACGAGCCACGTCCGTCGCTCCATCGAGGGATTCACCGCATCGATGCCCTCGGCTGGAGCCTGTCGCAAGCAGATTCGTTGAATTGATCCACGGATTCTGCTCTACTGAAAGCC
>DBCH01000043.1:0-2085 GCA_002292955.1 Microbacteriaceae bacterium UBA963
CCGCGACCGTCTCAAATTGACCCCAGCGAGGAGCCGAAACTGTCCGCACGAGCGACTCGGGGAATCTAGGATAGGGAAGTACGTTTTCAGCGCTGAGGAGCAATCAAATGACACGCATCGGTGTGGTGTGCGAGCAGGCAGACGAGACCAGGGTTGCGGCAACGCCCGACACTGTGGCGAAGATTATCGCCCTCGGTTATGAGGTCCTTGTCGAAAAGGGTGCGGGTGCAAAGTCCGCGTCCCCCGACGCTCAGTACGAAAAGGCCGGCGCGAGCATCGTGACCACCGCCAAGGCGTGGTCTGCCGATGTGGTCATGAAGGTGAACGCTCCGACCGACAAAGAAATCGAAAAGCTGTCTTCGGGTACAACCCTGATTAGTCTGCTCAGCCCGGCCTTGCGCCCGGAACTGCTTGAGGCTCTCGCCAAGCGCGGCGTTACCGCTCTGGCCCTCGATGCCGTTCCCCGCATTTCGCGTGCGCAGTCGATGGATGTGCTTAGCTCAATGGCAAACCTCGCCGGCTATCGCGCGGTTATCGAGTCGGCACACGAGTTTGGTCGCCTCTTCACGGGTCAGGTCACGGCCGCCGGTAAGGTGGCACCAGCCAAGGTTCTCGTGGCCGGTGCTGGCGTTGCTGGCCTGGCAGCCATCGGTGCCGCGTCGAGCCTCGGTGCCATTGTGCGGGCCACCGACCCTCGCCCCGAAGTGGCCGATCAGGTTCGTTCCATCGGTGGCGAGTACGTGGCAGTCGAGGTCGACGAAAAAATGGAGTCGTCCGACGGCTACGCTAAGGCAACGAGCGAGGCTTACGACCGCCGAGCCGCCGAGGTTTACTCGGAGCAGGCGCTCGACGTTGACATCATCATTACAACGGCCCTCATCCCCGGGCGCCCCGCACCCAAGCTCCTCACCGAGGCCGATGTGGCCAGCATGAAGCCGGGTAGCGTCATCGTCGACATGGCTGCCGGTATGGGCGGTAACGTCGCTGGCTCGGTTGCCGGTAAGCGCATTGTGACCCCCAACGGCGTCGTCATTCTTGGCTACACGGATCTCGCCGGACGCCTTCCTCAGCAGGCCTCACAGTTGTTTGGCACCAACATGCTTAACTTGCTGAAGCTGCTGACCCCCGAAAAAGACGGCCACTTGGCCATTGACTTCGACGATGTCGTTCAGCGCGCTGTAACAGTGGTGCAGGAGGGCAGCATCACGTGGCCGCCGCCGCCCGTTCAGGTCTCGGCTGCTCCGGCCGCCGCCGCGCAAGAGGACCGGCCCGAGCCAAAGCCCAAAAAGACCATGTCGCGTGGCGGCAAGGGCGTGCTCATCGGCATCGGCCTTCTCGGCTTCTTGGCCATTTGCGCGTTTGCCCCCGCTCCTCTGCCCCAGCACTTCCTCGTGCTGATGCTGTCGGTCGTGGTGGGCTTCTACGTCATCGGCAAGGTGCACCACGCCCTGCACACCCCACTGATGAGTGTTACCAACGCCATCTCGGGCATCGTCGTGGTGGGTGCCATCGCGCAACTCGCGTCGGCTAACCTCGTTGTGCAAATTCTGGCCGCCGTGGGCGTTCTGTTTGCCTCAATCAACATCTTTGGTGGCTTCGCCGTCACCGGTCGAATGCTCAAGATGTTTAGCAAGGGAGGTCCGCGATGAGCGTCGAAATGCTGACGACGGCTGCCTATATCGTGGCCGCTCTCATGTTCATCATGAGCCTTGCCGGTCTGAGCAAGCACGAAACGTCCCGTGGGGGACTCGCCTTCGGAATCGTCGGTATGGTGCTCGCCCTCGTGGCCACCATCGCGTCGCTGGTTCTCAACCTTCTCGGAGAGCCGCAGGTCCTCATCGGGCTCGGCCTTCTCGTTGTGGTGATTCTGATCGGTGCGGGTATTGGCCTGTGGCGTGCACGTGTGGTCGCCATGACGGGCATGCCCGAGCTGATCGCCCTGCTCCACAGCTTCGTCGGTTTGGCCGCCGTGCTCGTGGGTTGGAACGGTGCTCTTGACTCAGCAAACGTGCCCGAGAACCTCAAGGGCATTCACCACGCCGAGGTGTTTATCGGTGTCTTCATCGGTGCGGTGACGTTTACCGG
>DBCH01000043.1:2300-2746 GCA_002292955.1 Microbacteriaceae bacterium UBA963
GTGGTGGTATCCATGCTCAACAGCTACTCGGGTTGGGCCGCCGCGGCTGCGGGCTTCTTGCTCAGCAACGACCTGCTGATCGTTACCGGTGCTCTTGTGGGTTCGTCGGGTGCGTACCTGTCGTACATCATGTGTCGCGCCATGAACCGGTCGTTCATCTCGGTGATCGCCGGTGGATTCGGAATCGAGAAACCAGCTGCTGCTGGCGAGGAGGAGACCGGCGAAATCCAAGAGATGGATGCCGCCTCCGTTGCCGAGATGCTGGCCGCGGCCGACTCCGTGATCATCACGCCGGGATACGGCATGGCCGTCGCTCAGGCACAGTACCCTGTCGCGGAGCTCGCGAGTCAGCTCATCGCGAAGGGCGTCAAGGTGCGGTTCGGCATTCACCCCGTTGCGGGGCGTCTCCCCGGCCACATGAACGTGCTACTTGCCGAGGCCAAGGT
>DBCH01000050.1 GCA_002292955.1 Microbacteriaceae bacterium UBA963
TCTTCCATCTTTCCGCCGCGCAGTGTCTTGGCGCCCTGTTCACCCATCACCCAGGCGAGGGCATCGACCACGTTGGATTTTCCCGAACCGTTGGGGCCCACCACGCAGGTCACGCCCTTTTCGAAGGCGAAGGTGGTGGGTTGCGCGAACGACTTGAAGCCCTTGAGGGTCAGGCTTTTTAAGTACACGGGACAACCTTTCGTCGCCGAAACGAATGCGGCGGGTGAGTCCACGTTAGCGAATATTCGCGTACCCGACTGACCGGTTGCGGGGCAACCACCCGCACGAGCGGACGCCTAGGCGGTGAAGAATTCCCGCAGTGCCGAGGTGACGGCGGCGTGATCTTCCACCACGGCCATGTGGGCCACCCCGGGAACAACCACCAGGCGCGCGCCGGGCACCTCCTGCGCAATAAACGCGCCCTGTTCGGGAGTTGCCGCGGGATCGAGTTCGCCCGAAATCACGAGCAGTGGCACGTCGATCGACGACAGACGGTCGCGCACATCGAACGCGCCGATCGCCTCACACGCCCGCGCGTAGCTTTCGGGGTCGGCGCCGCGCAGCAGATCAAAGAGTGCCTCGACCTTGTCTCCGTGGGATGCCACAAAGGCATCGGTGAACCAGCGCGGACGCTGTGAGTCGACCAGCATGGCCGTGCCCTGAGCGCGAACGTTGTCGGCGCGCTCCTGCCAGTGCGACATGTCGCCGAGCTTGGCGGCCGAACAGACCACTGCCGAGTGCTTCACGCGGTCGGGAAAGTCGAGGGCGAGTTGCAGGGCGATGGCCCCGCCGATCGACACACCCGCATAGTCGAAGGTGTCGATGCCAAACGCGTCGGCGAGGTCAATCACGCCCTGGGCGAGCTCCGCCATGGTGAAAGGCTCGCTCGTGGGTTCCGACTTGCCGTGACCCGGCAGATCCCAGCGCAGCAGCGTGTAGTTCTTGCTCAATGCCGGCAGGGCGTCGTCCCACAGCGGGGCGGCTGTGCCCAGCGACGGCCCGAGAATCAGCACGTTGTCGAGGCCACCAAACTCTGTGGGGTCAATTTCAGTGGTACCAGCAAGGCGGGGAACGGTCATGGTCTGAATCCTCTGCTCGGGAGCTCTTGTGCATCTCCATTCTCTCGCGCATCCCTCGTCGGGCACGACCCGTGTTTGATACTTTGGAAGTCCGCTCCCCCTTTCTCACTGAGGACGTACCCGTGACGCACAGAATCCGCATCGCCGTGATTGGTCCGGGCGAGGCCGCCTCACGCCTGGCGCACGACCTGGCCGAGGCAGGTGCCGACGTCTCGGCTTTCGACCTCACACCGATCAACGAGTCCGCCATTCACCTGGCCGAGTCCGTAGAGGATGCCGTTGCGAACGCCACCGTGGTTTTCTCTCTCAACAGTTCGTCGGCCGCGCTCCGGGCAGCCGAGCGCACGGCGCCGCATCTGGCCGCAGGCTCGATCTTCGCCGACGCAAACACGGCCACCCCTGCGCTAAAGAAAAAACTTGCCGAACTTTTTGCCCCGGAGGCGTTCGTTGACGTGGCGATGATGACCTCCGCTGCACCCGCCGACGCGCCAACCGATCCGCCAACCGACACGAACACCGTTCTGGCCGTGTCCGGCCCGGCCGCGCAGGCTTTTGTTGAGCGCTTGGCTCCGCTGAAGATCAGTGCGGAATCCGTCTCCACCGAAGTGGGCCAGGCGGCCGCGCGCAATCTCACCCGCAGCATGCTGGCCAAGGGTCTTGCCGGAGTCGTTATCGACTACATGTGGGCCGCCGAAGCCATGGGTCTCGAAGACTGGGCGCATGAAGAAATGCTGCGCGCGTTCGATGCCATGACCCGTGAGACCGCCACGGGGTACCTCGAAGAAACCGTCAAGAACGCCAAGCGTCGCGAGATTGAGATGCTCGACATCGTGGAGATGCTCGAGGAGGCCGACTACCACAGCCTCTTCGTGCCGCCCACCCAGTTGGTTTACAACAAGGTGTACCACTCGATCAAGGTGCCCCACGCCAACAAGTAGGGCCCTGCGGCGCGATTAGTAGTCGAGCTGCTGCTGAAGCTGGTCGAGCACGACATAGGCGGGCAAAACCGAGGCCACACTGGCGTTGGGCTCGCGGCCCTCAATGATTGCCGAGACGAACTCGCGGTCCTGCAGCTCAATTCCGTTCATCGACACGTCTACCTTCGAGACATCGATAGGTTCTTCTTTGCCCGTCACGAGGTCGTCGTAGCGCGCGATGTAGGTGGCGGTGTCGCCGATGTAGCGGAAGAACGTTCCCAGGGGGCCATCGTTGTTGAACGACAGCGACAGGGTGCAGATTTTGCCAGACGCGGTGGCCAACTGAATTGACATGTCCATGGCAATGCCCAGTTCGGGGTGCTTGGGGCCTTGAATCGCATTGGCCTTCACCACCTGCTCACCGGTCTGGTACATGAACAGATCCACCGTGTGCGCCGCGTGGTGCCACAGCAGGTGGTCGGTCCAGGAGCGGGGCTGGCCGAGCGCATTCATGTTCGTGCGACGGAAGAAATAGGTCTGCACATCCATCTGCTGAATGTGGAACTCGTCCTTGACAATCAGGTTGTGCACATACTGGTGTGACGGGTTGAACCGACGCGTGTGGCCGGCCATGGCAATCACGCCCTCGGCACGCTGAGCCTCAACGATCTCGGTGACGCCCGCGAGGTTGTCGGCCATGGGGATCTCAACCTGAACGTTCTTGTGCGCGCGGATGGCCTGCAGCGTCTGCTCGTGATGCATCTGCGTGGGGGTGGCGAGAATCACGCCGTCGAGGTCGGGCTGCGCCAACAGCTCGGCATAGTCGGTGAAAGCCTTCTTGGCGCCGTACTTGGCAGCCACCTCCTCGGCCACGGGCATCTTGCTGTGGCCCACGTAGGCGATGGTGACATCGTCGATCTGCTGAAGGGCATCCAAATGCTTCTGGCCAAAGGCGCCGAGGCCGACAACCGCCATGTTGATTGTCATTGCTTAGTCCTTCGGAGTCAGGATGAGGTGACCAACAGAGGTGTTGGACGCCGGAACGTGATTGAAACGGTAAACCTCGTTGACGTTGTCGCCCAGTGCTCCGCGCATGATGAGCCACATGATCAGCTCAACGCCCTCGGAGCCGGCCTCAATCATGTACTCGAGGTGCGGCTTGTACTGCAGAACCTCGGGCTGATT
>DBCH01000049.1:0-3426 GCA_002292955.1 Microbacteriaceae bacterium UBA963
CCGGGCCTCGGGGTCACGGTGCTGGCGGGTGCGGCGGCATTTCTGGCCCCCTCACGGATCACGGTGGCGGCCTTTCGCCGCAGCGTTACGGGCATCTCGAGCCTGATCGCGGGTGCGGCGAGAATCGCCGGCGCTGCCAACCTCACCTCGGGGGCAAACCCGTCCGCGCTGTCTGTTCGGCCGGTTGCGCGGGCGGACTGCCTTCCACCTGGTTCGTTTACCGCTGCCGTGGCGCGCATCCCCGCGGCGGAATCACACAGGCCGCAGGTGCGCATCGAGAAGACGCCCACGGCGGCGTTTGTTTACATTGGCGGCACTGTCACCGGCAGCATTGCGCGCGGCCCGGAACCGTGGGACATGACATCAAACATCGCCGCGATGACCGGGCAGGTCTCAGACAGTGAACGTGGAGTGCGGGCCGCTCTTTCCGCCGCCGGCGTGACCAACGCCGATCGCATCGTTGTGGTGGGCCACTCGCAAGGCGGTCTGGTGGCCCAGCGGTTGGCGGCGGACCCTCAGCTGCGGGTCAGCGACGTGGTGCTCGTGGGTTCCCCCCAGGCACCTGGCTCAGTTGCCCCGGGTGTGCATGTTGTGGCGCTCGAAAATAGAAACGACCCGATTCCGGCACTGGGCGGAATGGCCCCGGAGGGCCGAGCCGACGTGACCGTGTCGAGAACCCCGCTGACTCCGCCGGGAGAACCTCTTGCCGCTCATCACGTGTCGGCGTATCGCGATCTCGCGAACGAGGCTGATGCGTCACACAATCCCGCGCTGATAAACGTGCGCCGCGAGATCTTTAGCACCGAAAATACGTCTTGCCACGCGTCAGAGTGGCGCGTTGATCGGGTGCGCTGAAACTAGCGACGGTTGGGTCGGAGCAACAGCCCCAAGAGCCACGAGATGATTCCGAGAATAATCGCGCCCCAGAAGCCGGACCAGAATCCGTCCACTTGAAGTCCAAATCCCAAGAACGAACTCAACCACGAGACGAAAAGCAGCAGCAAAGCGTTGACCACGAGCGCCAACAACCCGAGTGTGAGGATGTAGAGCGGAAACGCGATGATTCTCACCACAGTTCCGATGGTGCCGTTGACCAGACCAAAGACGGCTGCCGTGACGATCAGCGTCGCGAGAAAAACCCAGACGTTGCCGCCACCGGCGGTGAGCGGTTGACCGTTCGCAATGAGCGTGACACCGATCCCCACAGCGGTGGTGACCCACAGGGCGATGGCGTTAATGACTGTTGAGAGAAGGAACCGGCGCATGTGACCATCATGGCACCACATCGCCACGAAAACCGGCGATTCCGAGTAGGTTTAGTTGATGGCAAATACGACTCATGACCCCATGGTCCAGCTGCTTGCACCGGATGGCAGCCTGGTTCCGTCGGAGCGCGCAGAAGAGTTTCTGCCCTACTTTCAGCAGCTGACCGACGACAACATTAAGCGGTTTTTTCGCGACATGTCGGTGATTCGCCGGTTCGACACCGAGGCTACGAACCTTCAGCGCCAGGGTCAGCTTGCTCTGTGGATTCCGAGCCACGGCCAGGAGGGCGCGCAGGTGGGCTCCGCCCATGCCGTTCGTCCGCAGGACCACATTTTTCCGGCGTATCGCGAGCACGCCGTGGCCATGATTCGCGGCGTCGACGTCTTCGACATCATCCGGCTTGTCCGCGGCCTCACGCACGGCGGCTGGAATCCCAACGACCCGCGCTTCCGCAACTTTCACCTTTACACGCTGGTCATCGGCTCGCAGTCGCTGCACGCAACCGGATACGCGATGGGCATCAAATTTGATGGCGCCTACGCCACCGGCAACTACGAAACCGATCAGGCCGTCATCGTCTACTTCGGCGACGGCGCCACGAGCCAGGGCGATGTTCACGAGGCCATGGTCTTTGCTGCCAGCCAGCAGACCCCGCAGGTGTTCTTTGTGCAAAACAACCACTGGGCCATTTCTGTTCCCGTCAGCGTTCAGGCGCGAGTTCCGCTCTACCGCAGAGCAGACGGCTACGGCATGCCCGGTGTTCAGATTGACGGCAACGATGTCTTTGCTAGCTACGCCGTGACGGCCAAACTGATGGACGATGCCCGGCAGGGCAAGGGCCCCGCGATGGTGGAGGCGCACACCTACCGTATTGGCGCCCATACCTCCAGCGACGACCCCACGAAGTATCGAACAGACAGCGAAGTGGAATCGTGGGTCGCCCGCGATCCCATCGTTCGACTCGAGGCCTACCTGCGCGACAAGGGTGTCGAACAGGCCTTCTTTGACGAGGTTGCCCAAGAGGGCGCCGACTTCTCCTCCGACATTCGCCGCCGGATTGTGGCCGTTGAGAACCCCGATCCCGCATCCATGTTTGCGCACGTGTATTCCGACCCGCACCCGCTCATGGAAGAACAGGCTGCCTGGCTGACCGCCTACGAAGCGGCATTCCCCACCGATGAGGTCGCACCGCCGACCGCCGAATCCGAGCCGGCTGCCACAGTCGACGGGGGTGACGCGTAGATGACAATCGAAAACATGGGACTCGGCAAGGCCATCAATGAGGGACTCCGCCGCGCGCTCGCCGAAGACCCGAAAGTCTTACTCATTGGCGAAGACATTGGAACGCTCGGCGGCGTCTTTCGCGTGACCGAGGGCCTGAAGGATCAGTTCGGGGGCGACCGCGTCATCGACTCGCCGCTGGCGGAATCCGGCATCGTGGGATCGGCCATCGGCTTGGCCATGCGCGGTTATCGACCGGTGTGTGAGATCCAGTTCGACGGCTTCATTTATCCCGCGTTCGACCAGATCACCAGCCAACTGGCCAAGATCACGAATCGCCACGAGGGCAACATGTCGTTCCCCGTGGTTATCCGCGTACCCTACGGCGGACACATTGGCGCCGTTGAGCACCACCAGGAGAGCAACGAGGCGTACTTCGCGCACACTCCCGGTTTGCGCGTGGTCAGCCCCAGCAATCCCCACGACGCCTACTGGATGATTCAGGAGGCCATCGCGTGCAACGATCCCGTGATGTTCTTCGAACCCAAGAGCCGTTACTGGCCCAAGGGCGATGTGGACACGTCGCACAATTCCACGCCGTTGCACAGCTCGCGCACGATTCGCCCCGGCACCGACGTGACGCTGCTCGGCCACGGCGCCATGGTGTCGGTGCTGTTGCAGACAGCCGAGCTGGCCGCCGAAGAGGGAACGAGCGTTGAGGTCATCGACCTGCGTTCGATTTCTCCCATTGACTACGCGCCCATCCTTGAGTCGGTGCGCAAAACGGGCCGGCTGGTCATTGCGCAGGAGTCTCCGGGCAACCTCAGCCTCGGCTCGGAGATCGCCGCGACTGTCGCGGAGCGGGCGTTCTATTCGTTGAGTGCACCGGTGTTGCGCGTCTCGGGATTCGACGTTCCGTTCCCGCCGGCCAAACTCGAG
>DBCH01000049.1:3483-5618 GCA_002292955.1 Microbacteriaceae bacterium UBA963
CTGAGCTATTAGGAGCCACTAAATGACGGTGTCAAAGTTCTATTTGCCCGACGTGGGCGAAGGTCTCACCGAGGCGGAAATCGTGACGTGGAAGGTGCAGGTCGGCGACACCGTCGACATCAACCAGGTCCTGGTCGAGATTGAGACAGCCAAGTCGCTCGTTGAGCTTCCGAGCCCCTACGCGGGCAAGGTTCAAGAGCTTCTCGTGTCCGAGGGCACCACGATTGAGGTGGGCACGCCCATCATCACCATTGCTTCTGAGGGTGAGGGCCAACTCACCTCCCCCACGCCCACGCTGGCCCAGGCGGCCATGGCAAACGAGGTTTTCGTCACGGATGCGAGCGAGACCGTGGGAACCAAGGACGTGGCCGAAGAAGCCCCGAACGATAATCTCGTGGGCTACGGGGTTGCCGGGCACGGTGTCACCCGCAGACGTCGCGGTCACGCAAAAGCGGCTCAGGCCAACTACGCCGCAGCCACCGACTCATCCGGTTCGCGCCGACCAACGCGCTCACCCCTTGCCGACGCGGTTCCCGTCTTGGCCAAGCCCCCCATTCGCAAGCTGGCCAAAGATCTCGATGTTGATCTGTCCACTGTTGCCGGCACGGGAATCGGCGGAGAAATTTCACGTGACGACGTTATCCGGCACGCTCAGCAGGCCAGTGTTTTCCGAAACATTGTGACTCCTGAGACGCCGGCCGAACGCGAAGAACGCATTCCCGTAAAGGGCGTGCGTAAGGCCATCGCCACAGCAATGGTTGAAAGCGCGTTCAAGGCACCACACGTCAGCATCTTTGTCGACGTGGATGCCACGCGCACCATGGACTTCGTCAAGCGGCTCAAGGCCTCGCCAGACTTCGCGGGTGTCAAGGTGTCGCCCCTCCTGGTGATGGCCAAGGCCATTATTTGGGCGGTGCGCCGAAACCCCACGGTCAACTCGTCGTGGACCGACACCGAGATCATCGTTCGCAACTACGTGAACCTCGGGGTGGCCGCAGCCACGCCGCGCGGGCTGATTGTTCCGAACGTCAAAGAGGCTCAGGCGATGAGCCTGCTCGAATTGGCGAAGGCTCTCGAAGAACTCACAACCAATGCTCGTGATGGGCGCACGCAGCCCGCCGATATGCAGGAAGGCACAATCACCGTCACGAACATCGGCGTCTTTGGCGTCGACACGGGAACCCCCATCCTGAACCCCGGAGAAGTGGGCATTGTGGCTCTCGGAGCCATCAAGCAGAAGCCGTGGGTGGTCGAGGGCGAGATTCGACCGGCGTGGGTCACCACCGTTGGCGCCAGCTTCGACCATCGCGTGGTCGACGGCGACGTGGCCAGCCGATTCTTGGCCGACATCGCTTCGGTGATTGAAGAACCGGCTCTGCTGCTCGACTAAAGACGGGCTACGCGTCGGCCTCACACACGGCCATCGCCGCGGCAAATCCGCCGAGCCCCGCGCCGCTGTCGGCGCGCCGCACGGATCCGCCCGCCACAAACACGCGATCGTGCCGGGTGTTCACGCCCCACCGTTCCGCCGGGGAGGACAGCGCCTCATGCTCCTCAACATACGGCCATGCAAGGCGGGCCTGCTGGAGGTGGCCGCCGGGGTAGCCGAAGTCGTTTTCCACGTCAACGCTGGTCCACGTGCGCACGCACGGCGCACCGAGGGCATCGGGCAGAACGAGGTCGTCGAGATCGTCGTCGAACACGGACGCCAGTGAACGCATGATTCCGTTCTGAACCCGCTCCCGAAAAAGCTCCGGAGGCAGGCGTTCACCCAGCGAGTAAGGCAATCCGAGGGCTGTGATGTGCATGAGCTGTGCGCCCGAGCGACGAAGCTCAGGAGGCAAAAGCAGACGGTCAGCCAGCGTGGGAACCTGAATGAGGCAGGGCAGCGTAACCGGGATGAGCCCCTCGCCGCACTGGCGTCGGGCATCCTCGAGCAGCTCACTCGATACGTTCGCTAGGAAAGTGCCGCCGAACGCCAGTTCGGAGGGCGTACTGCCCGCAATCCGGGGAAGGCGGCGAATCAGCATGCTTGCGCTCGCCGTGGCGCTCTCGGGTCGCTCTCCCTCGTGAGCCTCGCCGAGGAGGTCATCGAGCACCCATCGCGGTACGGTCGCCAGCACGCGCTGGGCGGT
>DBCH01000088.1 GCA_002292955.1 Microbacteriaceae bacterium UBA963
GTGGTTGTTGACCGCGGCATCAACCTCACGGCCTTCAAGCGCTTGGGCATCCCGCAGGTCTTCGCCGGGTTTGGCAGCGACGAAGAGTTGCGTGACAAGCACGGCTATGGCTTGAGCGCCACGATTGAGGCTGTCTCAGCGGTTATCGGGGCAAAGGCCTAATCGTGCGCACGCCTCCCATGTCGTGCTTGGTCAACGTCTTTATCGACGGGCCGACGCCCCAAGAGCTTCCAGGCATGTTGGATGCGCTCGCCGAGCTGGGTTACACGTACGTCGTTCTGCCCCCGCTGGATCCGGCGGCTACGGATGCGGCATGGATTCGCGGACTGTGCGCGGAACGTTCCCTGCTGCCCATCACCATGTGTGGCGGAATGGCACCCGAGTCACAGGTGGGTTCGGCCGATGCCAACGAACGTGCGGTCGGCGCCGCGGGGCTCCGGGCTCTCGTCGACTTTGCTGTTGAGCTTGGTTCGCCGCAACTCAACGGTGTTCCCTATGGAGTTTTCGGTCACCCCATGGCTCCCACCGCACCCGACTACTTTGCGCGCGCGGCACGTGAGGTGGGTGCCGTTGCCAACTATGCGCACGAGCACGGTGTCACCATGACCTTCGAGGTGCTGAACCGGTACGAGACGTCGGTGGTGAACACGGCCGCGCAGGCCATGGACTTCGTGGCGCAGAGCGAGTCCGAGCACCTGCGGATTCACCTCGACACCTTTCACATGGCCATCGAGGAGGCCGACATGCTGGCGGCGATCGATCACGCTCTGCCCAAGCTGGGATATCTCGAGCTGGGTCAGTCGGGGCGCGGCATGCTGAGCACGGGAATCGTTGACAATGCCGCCGTTGTGCGTCACGTTGTTGCCGCGGGCTACGCCGGCCCCATCGGTGTCGAGGCGTTCAGCCGCTCCATCCTGCCGTCGTTTGTTTCCGACGCGCTCGCGATCTGGCGCTCGCCCTACGAATCTGGCCGGGATTTGGCCGCCGAAGCCGCGCGAATCATGCACCAGGGCTCTCACAAGACAGCGATGTAGGAAGCGCGGACGCCGGCACGCCAGAATGGAGTCATGAAAACTGCACCCGCTGGCTTACCGGACGAGCTGCGCGACATGGCGTCGGACATCGCACGCGAAGCCGGCGAGTTCGCCCGCACCATGCGCCTGTCTGGCGTAGACATCGCCGGGCAGAAATCCAGTTCGGTAGACATCGTGACAAAGGCGGATCAGGCCACCGAGCGTTTGATTCGCGAGCGTATCGCCGCGCTTCGTCCCCACGATGCCATCTTCGGCGAGGAGGGCGCCACGACGTCCGGCACCTCGGGTCTCACCTGGGTGGTGGATCCGATTGACGGCACCGTGAACTACCTTTACGGCATTCCCGCGTGGGGAGTGAGCATCGCCGTGGTCGAGGGCGAACCGGATCCGGCAACATGGACGACGCTAGCCGGGGCCGTGGCCAACGCATCGACGGGCGAGCTTTTTTCGGCGGCGCGCGGCAGGGGAGCGACATGTAACGACCGCGTTCTCGCCGTTTCGTCGACCACAGACCTCTCCACGTCCCTCGTGTCAACCGGATTTGCCTACAGCGCGGAGGTTCGCGCACACCAGGGCACGATGATGCGCACGATCCTGCCCCGGATTCGGGACATTCGTCGGATCGGGGCCTGCTCCCTTGATTTGTGTGACCTCGCGGATGGCCGGGTCGACGCCTACTTTGAGCAAACGCTCTCGCCGTGGGATCACGCCGCCGGCGCTCTGATTGCTCGCGAAGCAGGCGCGATAATTACCGGATTTCCGGGCGAAAACGAGAGCAGGGCACTTCTCGTGGCCGCCGCCCCGGGGATTCACGCGGCGCTTCTCAGCCTCATTGTTGAGGCGGGCGCGGGCCAGCTTCCCGGGCTGTGAATTTCCTCAGGACGGTCGCCTCAATTGGCAAGAGAGGCACCCACCCGGGTATCCTTTATCAAATCGTAACAATTGCCCCACACCGTTTTGGCGTGTGGTGCTTCAGCCGGGAGTCACGTGAACGAGCACACACCGTACGTAAGCCGCAAGGAGCTTCGCCGTCGCGAAGCTGCCGCTGCGGCGAACGCCGCGGCAGCCGGTGTCGCCTCCCAGCCTGAGTTAGCAGCCGCTCCTCCGAGTGGACAGACATCGGCGATGATGCAACCGACTCACCCCGTAGGGACACAAGCCGTCAGTGTTCCCATGCCGACCTCGCCTGTCACGACATCGTCAATCACGCCTGCTGAGGCCGCCGGAGCTCCTTCCGCCGCGATTCCGGGCATGGGCAAGGGAATGACCGCCGCGCGGTCGACCGATCCCGACACGGCGGTGCGCGCGTCGAACACCACCCGGGCGCGCATGGCCCGGGCAGTTGATCGCCCGTCCACCACCAACCCCTCGGGCCGCAAACGAAAGCGTCGCACGACTCGACCCACGCGACGCGAAACGTTGGCCCGCGGCCGCAGCGCGGCTCCGCTTTTGGCCATGCTCTTCGTGGGCGGCCTTGCACTGGTGACGGCGTTGCCGGCCAACGCGCAATTCCAGAACTCGTCCTCCGTGGCATCCGTCAACGGCGGCTTGCAAAGTGAAGAGAATCTCGCCGCGACCGCCAAATTCCTCGACGGTCAGACTCTTGAAGCAAGCGGCGGCGCCGCTATTGCCAATCGCGACTCCGTTTCGGCAACGACGCTGCGCTCGTCCTTCAGCCGTTACACCTCGGCAACGTATGTCAACAATCCTCAGGGCACGATTCAGTGGCCGTTCTCCGTCACGGTGCCCATCACCGATCTCTTTGGCTATCGCATTCCCCCCTGCGGATGGTGTTCTTCCGACCACAAGGGCGTTGACTTTGATACCGGCGAGGGATACCCGTTTCAGGCCATCGCCGACGGTGTCGTGACCAAGGTAAACCTCCCCGACGACAACTCCCTGGGCACCTACGTTGTCGTTACGCACGACGTGAACGGCCTGAGGTTCGACAGCTGGTACGCACACGCGTCGCCTGGTTCAATCATGGTTAGCGTGGGGCAGGCGGTCACCGTCACCCAGATTCTGGGTCAGGTGGGCAACACCGGTGCATCCACCGGCTCGCACCTCCACCTTGAGATTCACGTCAACGGTGTTCCCGTGGATCCGTTTGCTTGGCTGACGGCGAACGCGGGTTAGAGGCGGAATGCGACGGTCTGTGACGAGCAAGCGCGACAAGTACTGGCGCGCTCGAACGGCTCCCGATGCGGTTGACGCAACGTCGGAAGTGCGAGATCAGAATCGTAAAGCTCTTCGCCGTCGACGTTCGAGTGTGGCGTCGCCCGCGAAGAACGAGGGAACGCGAAGCCGGGCGACCACCCGGGGGCGCCGGTCGATCCGGACCGAGGCCAATCGCACGCGTCGTTGGGCACCGCTACTTGCCTTCCTTTCGGTAGGTGGCTTGGCCGTCGTTGCGGGAATCCCGTCGTTTGCGGCCTCCGATTCTTCAAATGATGCGTCTTTTCAGCGCGCTGCCGAGTCCGAGCAAAGTGTCACGGGCACGTCGGGTAGTCAAGGCGCTCAGCGAGACGGAATTTCAGCGATTTCCGGTTACGGGCGCGCTGGCGGCAGGTCACTCGCCAGTTTCACAAACAACCCCAACGGCACAATTCAGTGGCCCTTTGCGGTGACCGTGCCGATTTCAGATCTCTACGGTGCGCGGGAAGCGCCGTGCTCCGGATGCTCCACCATGCACGGCGGACTCGATTTCGATGCGGGCGAGGGTTACCCGATTCAGGTCATTGCCGACGGCGTGGTCACGAAGGTCCAGCCGTTGGACGACAACTGGGGCGATGGCGTTTACGTCGAGATCACGCACAACGTGAATGGCCAGTCCATCCTGAGCCGCTATTGTCACCTGCTCGCGGGGTCAATCACGGTGAGCGAAGGCCAGTCGGTGAGCGTGGCGCAGTTTCTCGCTCAAGTGGGCGCCACGGGTGCCACCACGGGAGCCCACCTGCACTTTGAGATTCACGTCAACGGTTCGTCCACAAACCCGTATACCTGGTTGAAGGAGAACGCCAACTAGTCACCGCGGGGAACACAGGCTCGTTTCCCGTCAACAGGCCGAGGCACGGAGCACGACCAAGGAAACCCGTCGTGAGCGAGCGGCAGTTGCTGATAGTCTCTTACGGTGCCAGACGGCAGTTTGTCTAACGGCAGCGCCCCGATAGCTCAGTGGTAGAGCACTTCCATGGTAAGGAAGGGGTCGCGAGTTCAAACCTCGCTCGGGGCTCGCATCGAGATTTTCTCGGTTCATGGCTGGGTAGCTCAGTTGGTGAGAGCGCACGACTCATAATCGTGAGGTCGCGGGTTCGAATCCCGCTCCAGCTACAAATGACAACGACCCCCATTAAGGGGGTCGTTGTCATTTTCTGGCTGTTCGCTGAGGGATTCGAACCCGCTTTGGGCCCCTGACTTGGGGAAAAGCACTGCTTTTCCGTCAGGGAGTCGCTGGGCCCACGGCTAAATGCAAAGCGCAGCTTTGCGCCGGGGACCCGCTCCAGCCAAAAAAGGGCACGATTCCCGCGGCGTCCGTTCAGGCACCCGCTCCAGATGATTAGGGGTCGGGACGAATCCCGCGGCGTCCGCTCGGGGACCCCCTCCAGCCAGTAGGGGACGATTCCCGCGGTCAGCGCCGGTGGAACGTTCCGTCGATCGTGATGCCCCCGTCGACCGGAAGCATGATTCCGGTAATGAACTTCGCATCTCTCGAGACCAGGAACGAGACCGCGGCCGCAACATCTTCGGCGAGGCCGAACCTGCCGAGTGGAGTGCGCGAGAGGAGCAGCTCCTCGTCGAGCACCTTGTTTGCAATACCGGAGTGCAGCATGGGGGCGTCCATGTACCCGGGGGCCACCGAATTCGCTCGGATGCCGACGGGCCCCCATTCGGCGGCCAATTCGCGGGTCAGTCCCACAACGCCCGTCTTGCTGGCCGTGTAGCCGGCCCGGAGGGTGAGCCCGAACGTCGAGCCGACCGAGGCAAGATTGACGATACTCGGGTTGTCGCTGCCGATGAGCAGCGGGTAGGCAGCCCGAGAGCAGCGCATGACACCGCCGAGATTGACATCGATTTCTCGCAACCAGTTCTCGGTCGAGAGCTCCTGGGTGTTCGACCGATGAATCACGCCAGCGTTGTTCACGAGAACGTCGAGCCTGCCGTACTCGCGTTCGATGGTCGCCGTCACCCCGGCCACACTCTCGTCATCCCGCACATCAATCCGTAAACCGAGGGCGCCACCGGTAGCAGCGAGCTCGGTCGCCGATGCCATGACCAACTCTTCTTCGACGTCGGCGAGCACGATGGTGTAGCCATCCCTCTGGAGTCGCCGCGCGATCTCCAGGCCGAGGCCTCGGGCAGCCCCGGTGACCAGCGCGACCGGGCCGCTCACTTGCTCATCCGATCGATGA
This sequence comes from Microbacteriaceae bacterium UBA963, assembly GCA_002292955.1. Classification (GTDB taxonomy): domain Bacteria; phylum Actinomycetota; class Actinomycetes; order Actinomycetales; family Microbacteriaceae; genus UBA963. The sequence continues at coordinate 5,444 of DBCH01000088.1, forward strand.
AGGAACGGGCCTCAATCTCGATCCCAGCCGCATCGAGGTGGTACTCCTGATATAGGTGGGTGGGCGGGCCGACCATCACGTATTCGTCACGAATGCCGTGACGGAACAGCGGCACTCCCACTCCTTCGGTGGTCAGCACCTCGGCGACAGCGCTGCCGAGCCCGCCGAGTACGTTGTGCTCCTCAATACTCATGAGCAAGCGAGACGATCTGCCAGCGGCCAGAATCGCCTCTTCGTCAATCGGCTTCACGGTGTGCATGTCGATGACACCAACACTGAGGCCGCTGCCGCGCAGAGCCTCAGCGGCCTCGAGCGTCGCGTGGAGAGTTGTTCCGCCCGAGATGAGGGTGAGATCGCTGCCCGCGGAGTGCACGATGGCCTTGCCCGGGACGAACTCTGTCTTCTCGTCGTACACCCGAGCATCCCTGCCGCGCCCCATGCGGAAATACACGGGCAACGGATGGTCGACGTAAGCGCGAAGTGCGGAACGCAGTTGCGCCGGATCCGCGGGAGTGACGACCGTCATGTTCGCAATCGAGCGCATGATGGCGACGTCCTCGGTCGCGTGGTGCGACGTGCCGTAAAACCCGAATGCGATACCCGAGTGGTGGCCGATCAGCCTGACCGGGAGCCGGGTGTAAGCGATATCGGTGCGGATCTGCTCGCAGCACAGCAGCGCGAGGAATGAGGCGAATGCGGCCACGTACGGCTGCGCCCCGGTGGTCGCGAGGCCCGCAGAAACTGACACCATGTTCTGCTCGCTGATGCCCATCTGAAGAAAATTGTCGGGGTACTTCTCCTGGAACACCGAGAGTCCGTTGGAGAACGAGAGGTCAGAGGTGGCCACCACGATCGGGCGCCCTTCCTCAACAAACTCAGCCAGCGTCTGCCCGAGGGTGAGCATGCCGTGTGATTCGCTCAACATGCTCGGGATGTGCCACGAACCGCTTTCCATGCGATTGCCGTATCGATCTCTGGGGATAAGCTCGTCGACCGCTTCGTCGTCGAGCCAGACCTTCTCCTGCTTCGTCATGCGCGGTTCTCCTCGAGCTCCTGCAGCACCGCTGCCTCGTCTTCGGCTGAGAGCCAGCCGAGGTGCCAACCGAAGTCGCGCTCCATGAATCCCACGCCCTTGCCCTTGACGGTGTGGGCGATGACGACCACGGGTTTCGTGCGCGCTTTATCGTCGCGAATGTTTCGGAACGTGCTGATTACGGCGGCTGCATCATGGCCATCGACCTCCACGACGTCCCATCCGAAGGAAGTCCAGCGATCTGCCAGCGGCTCGATGCCGATGATGTCGTCGACCTTGCCGTCGAGGCAGTAGCCATTGCGGTCCACCACCGCCACGAGATTGGCGGCGTGGAAGTGGGACGCCGCCGCGGCGGCTTCCCAAATCTGCCCTTCGAGCTGCTCGCCGTCTCCGAGCAAGACCCAGGTCAAGAAGTCGGCTCCGGTGCGCCGGGCACCGAGCGCCATGCCGAGACCAACGGACAGGTTGTGCCCCAGCGACCCGGAACTGAAATCGACACCCGGCACCTTGGTCATGTCGGGGTGATCGCCCAGCGGGTTGCCGAGCCGCGTGTACTGGTTGAGGATCTCGGGATCGAGATACCCGAGATCCGCGAGAATCGGGTACAGGCCCACGGCGGCGTGCCCCTTGCCCATCAGGAAACGGTCACGACCCGGGGCGTCGGGTTCGCCAGGAACCAGGCGCAGGGTGTCGTAGTACAGCGCAGCCAGAATCTCTGCGCACGAGAATGTTGATGAGTAGTGCCCTGTTTTGGCGATGGAAATCAGTCGCACGGTCTCGGTGCGCACAAAGTGAGCTTTCTCGCGCACCAGGTCAAGAACCTGCTGGTCAACTTGGGTGGTGGTCTGGGTGTTCATTCGGGATTACCTCTCTTCGGGGCAAGACAAGACGCGGGACGTCACACCACTACTCGGCGTAGCAGCGTGACACATCCCTCGCCGGGCGCTTACGTGCGGGGCCTATCGGCGGCGAAAGCTGCGTATCCCTCAACCTGTTCTGGGGTCGCGGGCGCCAGCTTCATGAGCGCGCCAAAGATATTGGACCCGAGTTTGAAGCAAATCCACGCAAGCAACTCAACGATTTCGTCTTCCGAGAATTCTTCTCGCAGCACGGCAAAAGTGTTCTCGTCGACCTGATGATGATCGCTTGAGAT
>DBCH01000154.1:0-959 GCA_002292955.1 Microbacteriaceae bacterium UBA963
ACGAACGTGCTCCCCGACTCCACCGGCTCGGGTCCGTCGTAGCCGGTCACACTCACACCGGAGAGGGCCGAAGCCAGGATCTGATCGAACTCGGCAACCTTGTGCGCGTTGTGTGACGCGAGCACAAACTTCACGGGCGTTCCTAGGCCAGCGTCGAACGCTGAATCTCGGCGAGCGTTGTCGTGCCTTCGAGCGCCAAATCGAGCAGCGCGTTGAGTTCGTTGCGGTCGAAGGGCGCACCCTCCGCCGTGCCCTGAACCTCCACGAACAGTCCGCGCCCGGTCACCACGACGTTCATATCGGTCTCCGCACGGGAATCCTCGGTGTATTCCAAATCGAGCAGGGGGACGCCGTCGATGATGCCCACCGACACCGCGGCGATGCTATCGATGATGGGTGTGGCGCGCTTGGCGATAAAGCCCTTTTCACGCCCCCACTCAATGGCGTCAACAAGGGCGACGTAGGCGCCGGTAATGGCCGCGGTGCGGGTTCCCCCGTCGGCCTGGAGAACATCGCAGTCAATCACTATGGTGTTCTCGCCCAGTTCCTTGGTGCTCACCACGGCACGCAGGCTCCGACCGATGAGTCGCGAGATTTCGTGCGTACGCCCGCCGATTTTGCCCTTAACCGACTCGCGATCCATGCGATCGTTTGTTGAGCGCGGAATCATGGCGTACTCGGCGGTGACCCACCCCTTGCCCTTGCCCATCATCCAGCGGGGAACACCGTTCGTAAACGACGCGAGACAGAGCACCTTTGTTCGGCCGAACGACACGAGAGCGCTACCTTCAGCCTGATCGCTCCAGCCACGTTCGATTGTGACGGTGCGAAGCTCGTTCGGCGTGCGCCCGTCGGCGCGACGTTCTTCTGACATGGGGACCCGATCTAGTTGTGGGATAAATCAATGATGCCGGTGGGCGTGTAATCGACGTTGTCGACCTGTGGGCCAAAGAGCTGCC
>DBCH01000154.1:1023-3721 GCA_002292955.1 Microbacteriaceae bacterium UBA963
GGTGCGATGCGATCAAGACCACCGTTGAGCAGCTCTTTGTAAACGTCTTTTGCCGTTTCGCTGTCGCTTCCCACCAGGCGAACGTTCTCCCCCATCACGTAAGCGATGGCGCCGCGCAGAAACGGATAGTGGGTACAGCCCAAAACGAGCGTGTCAACATCCGCCTCGATGAGTGGACCAAGATACTCAGCTGCTGCCCGCAAAACCTCGTCGCCACTGGTCTGCCCGGCTTCGACAAACTCCACGAATCGCGGAGCCGCCTGCGCAATCACCTCGAGGTGGGGTGCCGCGGCAAAGGCGTCCTGGTAGGCGCGCGAGGTGATGGTGGCCGTGGTGCCAATAACACCCACGCGGTGGTTGCGTGTGGCCGCCACCGCAGCACGTACCGCCGGCTGAATCACCTCGACCACGGGTACCGAGTAGCGCTCACGTGCGTCGCGGAGCATGGCGGCGCTGGCAGTGTTGCACGCAATCACCAGCATCTTGACGCCCTCGTCAACGAGTTGGTCGAGAACACCCAGCGCGTATTCGCGCACGTCAGCCATGGACTTGGTGCCGTAGGGCGAATGCGCTGTGTCACCGATGTAGGTCAGTGATTCGTGCGGAAGGGAGTCGCGAATTGCTCGTGCGACCGTAAGGCCTCCTACGCCAGAGTCAAAAACGCCGATGGGAGCGTTTCTATCCATTCAACGACTCGTAAATTTCTTTGCACGTGGGGCAAACGGGGAACTTCTCGGGGTCGCGCCCCGGCGTCCACACCTTGCCGCACAGCGCGATGACGGGGGTGCCGGTCACGGCGGACTCGAGGATTTTCTCCTTCTGAACAAAGTGCGAGAAGCGCTCGTGATCTCCCTCATCCAGGGTGGTGAGCTGCTCCTCGCGCTCCAGCACCGATGTGCCACCCACGTCACCCTGTTTGTCGTCGTCTGCTGCGTTGCGCCACATACCTGCCATTCTACGAGCGTCCGTGGTCAGATGTGCGGGCGATTCTCGTTCACACAAAAGGACGTTGGGCGCGCCCCTCATCACGAGGAGCACGCCCAACGCGGGGGGCCCAACCCGGACGCTAGCCCAGGATGTCCTTTGTGAGGTTGGCGTTCTCTTTCTTGCTGAGCGCGCCAACCACGATTCCCACCACAAGGGCGATGAAGGGCAAGAGCACCAAGACCCAGCCGAGCGGGCTGAGCGCCCAGGCACTCTCCGGCAGGCTCGGATCTACCCCTTCGGGGGCCGTACCGGCCAGCAGGTTGAACCGACTCATGAGCAGATACTCACCGAACACGAGTCCGATAATCGCCAGGATTGGCGCGATCTTGCCCTGCCAGATATTGGCTCCCGTGTTCTTGATGAAGTACACAATCACGGCAATGCTCACCAGAACTTCAACGAGAACAATGGCAATCACCGTGATGGCACTCATCCAGAAGAAGAGGTTCAGAACCGGGTCAAGATTGGCGACCGCAAAAATGACGATCACGATTCCGGCGAGGATCGAGGTCAGAATCACACCTGCGGTGGGGGCACCAGCCTTGTTTGTCCGTGCGAACGAGGCGGGCAGTACGCCACCGCGTCCCATGGCGAAGAAGTAGCGGCCGGTGGCGTTCTGGAATGCGAGCAGTCCCGCAAACAGACTCGTGATGACGAGCCAGCCCATGACCGGAGGCAACCAGGGGCCGACGTACTCCGCAGCAAGCGAGAAAATCACTGCCGCAGGATCCGCGAGGGGCACACCCTCAATGGCCGAGCGCTCGGCAACCTGGTCGAAGATTCCGTTGGCACCCATACCGGTCACCATCGCAAACGACACAATCGCGAAAAGAACCGTGATGATTCCGATGGCCCAGTATGTTGCCCGACGAACGGTCTTCTTGGGGTTCTTGGATTCCTCGCCATAGATGGCCGTTGCCTCAAATCCGATGAAGGAAGCAAACGCAAAGGCAAACGCAATTCCCGCACCCCCAGCGAGACCACCCGCAAGGACGGCGTCCGGCGCAAACGACGCACCGACGTTCCATCCTTCGGGGCCGCCGTTAGCCAAAATTGCAATGGCAACGACCAGGAGCGAGAGAATCTCGAGAATCATGAGAACGCCGAGGATTCGGGCGCCCACATCCACTTTCAAGAGGGACAAGCCGGTGACGAGCACCCACGCGATCAGCGACCAGACATACCAGGGAATGTCAAGGCCCAGCGCAGCCATCTGGCCGCCCACAATGGCGCCAAAGAAACCGTAAATGGCGAGCTGGATCGTGACGTATCCGACGATTGACGCAAACGCCGATCCAACACCCATGCTCGGCCCGAGTCCCTTGCCCACATAGGCAAAGAAGGCGCCGGCATTTGTCACCTTGTGGCTCATCGCGGTGTAACCGACGCTGAAGACCAGCAAAATGATGCCGACAAAGAGATAGGTTCCCGGAGTACCGGCGCCGTTTCCTGCCAACATGGCGACGGGCACAGCTCCCGTCATTCCAACTAGGGGCGCCGAAGCGGCGACGACGAAAAAGACAATTCCGAGGACACCGAGGCGCCCCCTCTTTAAGGACGTTCCTTGCTTTTCTGCGGTAGACATGTCGAATCTCCTCATTGAGTTCGTGGGACAAGTAAATCGTTTGGATAAAAACGATTTCTTCAACTCTGCAGATTTTTCACTCGACAGTCAAGACCTCGTTGGGAAAATTTTGACCGTCCGCGTCTG
>DBCH01000047.1 GCA_002292955.1 Microbacteriaceae bacterium UBA963
CAGCAAGATGATGAAGCTTCCCCCAACGACGGCGTTAAACAGAGTGAAAAGATTGGCGCGCAAAATGCTGGCAATCGAACGGCTCGACGAGGAGGAGACGGCATTCGTCAAGCGCAGCTGCACGCGAAAGGCGACTTCGTCGTGGGTCAGTCCCTCAATGGCATAAGTCTCAAGATTGATCGGTTGAAGCTCTAGACGGGCCTCCTGAAGTCGATCTGTCGCTAGCCGGGCACGACGTGCTGCTTTGTCTTCAGCGACAGGAGGAGAGGTCATGAGTCAACTTTAGGCCCGAAAGCATCGGGCACATGATGAGGACGGTTACTTTCCGCCGCTGGCGGCTCTACCAAAACCTTCAGAAATGTGCGTGACGGCTTCAGTCAATTCACTCGTCACAGTCCACAGCGTGTTCGAGTCGAATTGGGCTTAGACTCGCGTCATGAAAATCTTCTTAGGCCTATCGGTCGCGACACTGACCATTCTTTTGGCTGGTTGTTCGCCTGCCCCATCGAGCGGGCCAGAGACTTGTCCGGCAGCACCCGTGACGGATGCGATGTCGCCCTCGCCGGACGACGTCGCGGAATCCAGCCTGATCTTCGCGAAACAGTTGGTGGGCTTTAGTGAAAATACCGCTGAGTCGTGCGTTACTGACGCCGGCCTGGTGTGGCGGGTAGTGGAGAGAGACGGCGAGCCGTTCGTGGTGACGCAAGACTACAACCCGCTGAGGGTCAACGTGGTGATCGAGATCTCTGAGGTGACAGAAGTGAGAATCGGCTAAGGAAGAGGTCTCCTTAGTGGGAATCTCTAGCCCGCTTTCCGCCGGTGGTAGCGCGGTAGACCGCTTGCCCGCCATCTACCTGCGCGTTTGTTTTCTTCGTCTCCCTTGTTCGATCTAGCTCATAAAACTCCGAAGAAACCAGTCTGCAACGAAGTCATTGCGCTCATCACCGTGGTTGTAGAGGGCGTGGTCTCCACCCTCCCACACTGAGAAGGTTCGCCGGTCAGGGTCGCCGGCATCATAAAAAAGTTGGATGTCCTCGAGATCAACAATGGGGTCGGCGGTTCCGTGGAGCACAAGCAGGTCGCTCGAAATACGCATGTCTTGAGTGAATGAAATTCGCTCGAAGTTGCGCGTGATGAGCTCAGCGTCTTGTGTGCCGAGCATTTGCTCGGCCTGCTCGTCAAACGTTCGCATGCCGCGTAACCGGGGACTCGCGATGCCGCTGTTCACGCAGCATGCAGCAATCCGCGGCTCGCCAGCCGCAGTCGTTGCCGCGAAAAGACCCCCGAGGCTGTTGCCCCAAATCCCCAGAGGCTTTCGTCCGCGCGAGTTTGCCTGTTTTGCGGGGATCAGATTATCGAGCACATCAATGAACGCCCCATAGGCCGCGGGCACGTCAACATCGAGATATACGCCCTGCTCGAGTCGCGTCTCGCCCTGCCCGGGGCCCTCAGCGAGGAGAGTTGCGATGCCTCGGTCGGCCAGAGCTAGGGCGTTCCTCATGTACACAGCGCCCCACCCGCTCTGCCCGCCAAAAGTCACCACGGCACCGTGCAATTCTCCGGCGGGCATGACTAGCCAGCCAATCATGTGCCTACCGTTGAAGGGAACCTCCACGCGGATCGTTCGAGCCTCAGGAATCGCGCAAAGCGACGTCATCGCGTCGCGAATCTTTCGATACAGGTCGCGTTTACGATCTGAATCTACGAGCGGCATTTGAGCGAACGAATAGATGGCAACGGCGGCCCGGAAGGAATTAATGGCCGAGAGAGACTCGCCCGCATCCCCATGGCTTCGGGCCTTGGCCACAGCCCTGTCTCCTAGGATCTCAGCCGCCACATCCCAGTCCATGCCATCACCCGGTGGTGATGAGGTGGGAGAGGCCACCATGCGCTGCAGGTGCAGGAAATCGGCAAAACGCACGTTTCCGTCGATGAGGCGCGGGGGAGACATGGCCCTCCAGAAGGCGTCCATCATTTTGTCGCGCGTGTCACCACCATCGTTCGCCACAGGCCACCCTTACCGTCTAAGTGATTGCCAGTTTGTCACGAAGCTCATTGACGAGGGAGGGCAACGCGGCCTCCGAGGCAACACCGAAGAGGTTGAAGTCCGGGCGTGAAATGAGAGCATCCGCTCCGTGCGACGTAAAGAACTCTTCGTAGGTCCCATCGAGTTCCGTAAGTCCGTTCGGGTCGGACTTATCTAACGTCGCGAGCGTCGCGTTTATGGAATGTAGGAAATCCAATTGCTCCTGATCCAGGAGCGACTCGGCGGGGCGACGTGTAATGAGCGAAAAGCCCGAGCCAACCACAGCGTCAAAGAGACCCTCGCGCCCCTGATAGTTCACCCTCCCGTGAGGAGCCAGCTCACCCGCCATTGGACTGAGTGTGCCATCGACCTGGGTTGAGATCACGCCACCGGTAATCGTGGGGAATGGAGGTGGTGGTGGCACGTTGCCAGACCGGAATGCGATGTCGCGCTCAGCAGCCACCTGGGCATCAAGCGTGTTAGCGAGCTGACCGAGGAAAACAGAGACTTCCTGAATCTGGCGAGCATGGGGCCGACGTTCGATTTCGTAGGCATCCAGGAGCGAGTCATCTGCCTTTCCGGAAAGCACGAGATCAAGCTTCCAAGCGACGTTGATGCCGTCACGCATTCCCGAGCACGCGCCCTGGCCCATGTATGGCGGCATTGAGTGAACTGCATCCCCGCCCAACAACACCCGGCCTACTCGCCACGTCTCGGCCGTTCGTGCTGAGAAGGTATAGATAATCTGGCGAAGGATTTTCACATCATCAGGTCCGAGACCGTGTCGTTCATTAAACCAGCGCCAGGCGTACTCCGGTGTCTTCATTTCGTCGACATCGTCGCCGGGTATCACGGCCAGCTCGAAGCGCTCCCGACCAAAGCCGATGGGCATAAACATGTTGGGGCGGACGGGGTCGCAAAACTGGCTGCTCTGAGCGAATCGCTCCGGAAGCGGGCGAAGGATTTCGCAATCTAGGTTCAACCAGACGTCGTTCGAATTCAGGTCATCGCGTTGGATGCCCAAACTTTCTCGCACGAAGCTGTTTGACCCATCCGCCGCAAAAACATACCGCGCAGTGAACGACTTAGCCTCGCCCTCTTCGGCCCATGACTCGTTTTCTTGGCGCGACCACTTGCGAACCTGAAGTGTGACTTCGTTTGCATCCTGCGAAATGTGGTCGAGGTTCCACCCCTGCATGACGGTGACATTCGGATAGCTGCGCACGCGTTCGTCAATGGCGTCTTCAATGTCCGGCTGAAAAATGACCCAGTGCGCAGCGTAGCCCGACGATACGCCGCTCCAGTCGACGGTCAACAGATCCTCGCCGTCGGCGCCCATCCACTTATAAGAATCAACGGGCTTGGCCACTTTCAGCGCCTTGTCAATATCGGCCACGTCGCGAATGATGCGAGCCGTTTCACCGTCGATGTGAGTCAAGCGAGGTAACCCATAGAGCCCCGGTTGACGCTCGATGACCAGCACCCGGTGACCCTTCGCCCCGAGGGCCGAAGCCGCAACCAAACCTGTAGGGCCGTACCCAATGACGGCCACGTCGAAATCACTACTCACGTTTCCTCCTCGAAACATCGTGGGAGTCACACTACGTAGGCATGCCGGAATTAGTCGTCCGTGTAGCGCCATGACTATCCAATTCGCGCCACCAATCTCTCGGCTACTGCCGCAAAGGGGTTCAGTCTGGGGTCAATTTTCGGCAAGATGAGAGTGACAACCGCAAGGAGGCGTATCGATGGTCACTCACACATCAACGCCCGATGCGGGTGAGCTTAGTTTCGATAGCGTCAAAACCTTTAGTTCACGCGTCGCTGACGCGCTGAGCCCGCATAAACTCCGTAAAACTAGTGAAGATCACTTCGTAGCCAAGTTTTGGGAAACTTCGATTGGGCGCATCCAGCTCGTCCAATTCGCCTCGCGCGGTGTTTTGGAGGCCGAGATTCCCCAACACCTCGATTACTTCGATTTCGTTCTGCCTCTGGCCGGTCGTGCCGAAGTACGTGTCAACGGTAATGATCACGCGCTTCAGGCCGGTGGAGGGGGGGTCCTGTTCCCTCCCGCCGCGCGAATTGAGATGCGCTTGGGAGATGAATTCGACCAACTCCACCTGCGAGTGACTCCCGACGTTCTCTTAACTCACGCGGAGAATCTGCTTGGCTGCGCCCTTCCCCTCACGGTCTCGTTCGACACCACGGAAATTGTGAAAACCGGAGAACAGAGTAATTGGACTCAGCTATTCACCGCCATCGCCACCGACGGTAACTACGGTCAGGGGAAAGAGCCCCATCCCCTTCTGCGGTCGCAATTCGAGGAAGTTCTCCTCACGGGGTTGATGCTGAGCATTCCCAATTCGGCATCGGCGTTCATGGATGCGAACATTCTCGCACCGACACCGAAGACACTGAGGCGCGCCGTTGACTTCATCCGCGCCAATGTTAGCGAGCCACTCACCGTGGGAATGATTGCCCAGTCTCTGAATATCAGTTCACGTTCCCTGCAACGCGGATTCCGCGAGCTCTTGAATACGACTCCCATGCGATATCTCGAAGACCTTCGCCTGGCAAGGGTGCGTGCCGAGTTGCTGTCTGGTGAGGGGCCCGCGGTGAACGATGTCGCCTACCGCTGGGGCTTCACGCACCTCTCACGATTCGCGCAAAAGTACGCGAACAGGTACGGCGAAAAGCCTATGGAGACACTGCGACAAAGCCGGTGAGTCGGCTAGTGAGGGTCTCTGTCATGTTGGTGCACCCCCCGGGACTTGAACCCGGAACCCACTGATTAAGAGTCAGTTGCTCTGCCGATTGAGCTAGAGGTGCAGTTGGTCCGAAATTGTGTCCCGAACCGGGTCAACATTACCAGCAGTTCAGGCGAGCGAAAAACCGCCGACAAGCCCACCTCAGCCGAAGTTTGTTTGCCTGCCCGCCTAGGCTGGAGACATGAGTCGCACTGCGTTCACCCTCGACGAAGACCTGGGGCTTGCCCTGCGTCTGGCGGATGCAGCGGATGGGATCAGCCGTGAGCGCTTTCTGGCGCAAGACTTGGTGGTCGAGGCCAAACCCGACCGCACGCCGGTCACCGACGCCGACAAGGCCATCGAACGGGCCATCATCGACCTACTGGGCAGCGAGCGCCCCGAAGACTTCATGCTCGGCGAGGAGTTTGGCGAGCAGGCAGGCACCGTGGCCGAGCGATCGGTTGGCACGACCGACCACCCGCACCGCCAGTGGATCATCGATCCCATCGACGGCACCGCCAATTTTCTGCGCGGCGTTCCGGTGTGGGCCACACTCATCGCGCTCGCCATCGACGGCGATCCCGTTATCGGGGTAGTGAGCGCCCCGGCGCTGGGCAAGCGCTGGTGGGCGGCGGCCGAAAACGGCGCGTGGGTGGACGAATCAGGTGATGCGCTGTCGTCTCTCCCCCTGCCTGACAGCCTGAACGGAATCCTCGAAACTCCCATCGCGGCGAAGCCCCAACCTCGTCGCCTCAGCGTTTCGGGCGTATCCGCGCTCGAAGACGCTTCGCTGAGCTACAACAACCTGCAACAGTGGGATCAGGCCGGTTACCTCGACGAGCTCGTTGCGCTCTCGCGTCGCGTCTGGCGAACCCGCGCCTACGGCGACATGTGGTCTTACATGATGCTCGCCGAGGGCGTGCTCGATGCCGTGGCCGAGTTCGACCTCAAGCCCTACGACATGGCAGCCCTGATTCCCATCGTGCGTGAAGCAGGTGGACGCTTCAGTTCGGTTGACGGACACAACGATTGCTGGCACGGCAGCGCTCTGGCCACGAACGGTCACCTGCACAACGACCTGCTCGAGGCGCTCAAGCGATAACCCTGTCGGCAGTCAGCGTCAAATGTTAGTCTTCGCTTATGAGCATTGACAACACAGCCATCACGACTATTGACGGAAAAGCAACCACTCTGGGAGCCGTGCGTGCGCCAGTGACCATGGTGGTGAACGTGGCCTCCAAGTGTGGCCTCACGCCCCAGTACGGTGCGCTCGAAGAGCTTCAGAAAACCTATGGCGCCCGCGGATTCACCGTTCTAGGTTTTCCCTGCAACCAGTTCATGTTCCAAGAGCCGGGCAGTAACGCCGAAATTGAAACCTACTGCACCACCACGTGGGGCGTGACCTTCCCCATGTTCGACAAGGTCAAGGTCAACGGCAAGGGCAAGCACCCGCTTTACGACGAACTCACTAAGGTGAAGGACTCCGAGGGTAAGGCGGGCAACGTTAAGTGGAACTTTGAGAAGTTCCTCGTTCTGCCCAACGGTGAGATCAAGCGCTTCAGACCCACGACTGTTCCCGACGACCCCGCAATCATCTCGGTCATCGAGGCCAACCTCCCCAAATAAACGGCAATCGCCGGTTGAGTAG
>DBCH01000031.1 GCA_002292955.1 Microbacteriaceae bacterium UBA963
TTTAGTGCGCGCGGACAGGCCACGCCGGCCCTCTTTCTGGGTCCGCGCGGCGCCCGACTCTCGCGGCAAAGCGCGTGGCTGGTGGTGCGTGCAGCGGCCGAACGCGCGCACGTATCCGGCGACATCTCGCCCCACACGTTTCGGCACAGCTTCGCCACCCACCTCTTGGCGGGCGGCGCCGACGTGCGCGTGGTGCAAGAACTCCTGGGACATTCGAGTGTTTCGACCACCCAGATTTATACGCTGGTTACCGTTGACACCCTGCGCGAGAGCTATGCGAACGCTCACCCTCGGGCGCGGGCCGCAAAGCCAATAGACTTGAGCAACTAATGCCCTTAATGAAGGAACAACGTTCGTGACCCCTGCAGCGAAAATCGGCCCCACCGGCCGCCCCCTTCGGGACTTTGCCGTGCCGGCGCCGTTGTCGGCGCACGGTCCCGGACGCATCATCGCGCTGTGCAACCAGAAGGGTGGCGTGGGCAAGACCACGACCACGATCAACCTGGCAGCTGCCCTCGCCGAGTACGGTCGCAAGGTTCTCTGTGTTGACTTCGATCCTCAGGGCGCCCTCTCCGCCGGGCTGGGTGTGCCGTCAATTGACGTGCCCACGATCTACGAACTTCTCATGGGTGAAGAGAAGTCCGTTGTAAAAGCGATTCAACATTCGAGCACGCCCAACGTCGACGTGATCCCGGCAAACATTGACCTGTCGGCAGCCGAGATCCACCTCGTGGGTGAGGTGGCGCGGGAGCACATCCTTGCCACAGTTCTTCGCCAGGTCTCCAACGACTACGACGTGATTCTTATTGACTGTCAGCCCTCGCTCGGACTCCTCACGGTCAACGCCCTTACGGCGAGCCACGGTGTGCTGATTCCGCTGGAGTGCGAGTTCTTTGCCCTGCGCGGTGTGGCGCTGCTCATCGACACGATTGAGAAGGTGCGTGAGCGGCTGAATCCGGCTATCGTGCTCGACGGAATCTTGGCCACCATGTACGACGCCCGCACCCTGCACGCCCGCGAGGTCATGGAGCGCGTCGTCGAGACGTTTGGCGAGACGGTTCTCGACACCGCCATCACCCGCACGGTGAAGTTCCCCGATGCCTCGGTCGCCGGTCAGCCCGTCACGGAGTTTGCGCCCGATCACCAGAGTGCCGAGCAGTACCGTGCCGTTGCCCGCGAGCTCGTTGCTCGCGGCGCTATTGCCTAGCGGGTGTCTGTGACCGCGGTCGACCTAGACACCACAGCACAACCGGCCGACGAGTCGGGCTTTCGACTTGCCGTGGGCGAGTTTGACGGTCCGTTCGATCTGTTGCTCTCGCTGATTGCCAAACACGAGCTCGACATCACCGAGATCGCCCTCTCGGTGGTGACCGACGAGTTCATCAAGTACCTCAAGGGGCTCAACAAGGAGCAAGAGCTCGAAGAGGCCACAGAGTTCTTGGTGGTCGCCGCCACTCTGCTCGACCTCAAGGTTGCCGGCCTCCTGCCCCAGGGCGAACTCGTCGACGCCGAGGACGCAGCGCTGTTTGAAGCGCGCGACCTGCTCTTTGCGCGACTGCTCCAATACCGTGCGTTCAAAGAGGTGGCCGCCTGGTTTGGTGAGCAGTTTGAGATTGAGTCCGTGCGTCACGCGCGTCAGGTGCGGCTCGAAGACAAGTACCGCTCGCGTCTTCCCGAACTGGTGTGGTCAACGAGCCCCGAGGATTTTGCCACGCTCGCTATGATTGCACTCGCGCCGCGCGAGATTCCCCTGGTGGGTCTCGACCATCTGCACGCACCGCTGGTGAGCATCCGCGAACAAGCCGCCCACGTGGTGACGGTTCTGCGCCGCGGCGGCCCGGTGAACTTTCGCGAACTGATTGCCGATGCCAGCACGCCCGGTGTCATTGTGGCTCGATTTCTGGCTGTGCTCGAGCTCTACCGCCACGCGGCCATTACGTTCGTTCAGGATGAACCGTTGGGCGACCTCACTCTCACGTGGGCGGCCGCAGAGTGGTCAGACGACAAGCTTGCCAACCTAGGGGCCGATTATGACCGATGACATCACGCCTGCCGACGCGGAGAACGCGGCCGACGCCGTGAGTGGGCCCGCGGTTGATGTTGCGCGCGCCATCGAGGCCATTCTCATGGTGGCCGATGACCCGCAGAGCATTGTTTCGCTGGGCACGGCCTTGGGCGTTCCGGTGAAGCAGATCAAGGCGGCAGTGGCAGAGCTCGTGGCCGACTACGACGGCGCCAACGGGGGAGTGCAGCGCGGGTTCGAACTTCGTGAGGTCGCCGGCGGATGGCGCATTTACGTGCGCGCCGAATTCGATCATGTCGTGACCGATTTCGTGCTCACCCAGAACCCCACGCGACTGTCGCCCGCGGCCCTCGAGACCCTCGCGGTGATTGCCTACAAACAGCCCATCACCCGCGGGCAAATTTCGTCGATTCGCGCGGTGAACGTGGATGGCGTGGTGCGCACGCTGGTCTCCCGCGGGCTCATCACGGAGGTCACCACCGACGTCGAGACGGGCGCCGTGCTGTACGGCACCACGGATCTGCTGTTGACGCAACTGGGGATCAACTCTCTCGAGGAAATGCCCGCTATTGCTCCGCTCCTGCCCGATGGCCAGGAGGGCTTTGACGCGGATGCCTAACACCGATGAGTGACGCCGATGAGTGAGGCCAGCACTGAGCCCGAGGGTGTGCGCCTGCAGAAGGTCTTGGCGCACGCCGGCGTTGCGTCTCGTCGCGTTGTTGAGGACATGATTGTTGCCGGACGCGTCACCGTCAACGGCGAGCCGGCAACGGAACTCGGTCGTCGCATTGATCCCGAGGTCGACCTGGTGGCTGTTGATGGTCAGGCCGTCCAGCTCGACTCCGACAAGCGCTATGTGATGCTCAACAAGCCGCGCGGCGTGATCAGCACCATGCGCGACGAGCAGGGGCGCCCCGACCTATCTGAGTTTGCCGATCAGTTCGACGAGCGCCTCTACAACGTGGGTCGGCTTGACGGCGACACGTCGGGGCTGTTGCTCCTCACGAACGACGGCGAGCTGGCCAACGTGATGGCCCATCCGCGCTTCGGCGTTGAGAAGACCTATGTGGCCAAGGTTCGTGGCCGGGTGAAGCAACCCACGCTGGCACGACTCATGCGGGGGATCGAGCTCGATGACGGTCCGATCGCCGCCGACCGCGCGCGCATCCTTTCGACAACCGCACAGGGCGGAACGCTTCTCGAAGTCACGCTCCATTCGGGGCGCAACCGTATCGTGCGACGAATGTTGGATGCCGTGGGTCACCCGGTAATAGAACTCGTCCGGCGTCAGTTTGGGCCGCTTCACCTCGGCACGTTGGCCTCCGGTCAGATGCGCGACCTGACTAAAGTGGAACTCGGACAGATTCTCACGCTGATGCGTGCCGATGAATCCGGTGCAGACAGTGCAAGCTCCTCAGGTTCGGCCGATGCGGAGTGGGACGACGCGGAACGCGAGAGTGAGAACGGTGGGTCGTGAACGAACACGCTAACGCCGGTCGCCTCTCCGGCCAAGTGCGCATTGTGGGCACGGGCCTGCTGGGCGCGAGCATTGGTCTGCGACTCACGTCGCTGGGCAGTGATGTCATTCTCGACGACGTTTCTCCGTCGTCGGTGGGTTTGGCGGTCGATCTTGGCGCGGGCCGCGTTGCGCA
>DBCH01000015.1:0-1075 GCA_002292955.1 Microbacteriaceae bacterium UBA963
AAGTTGCTGTTTACTCAGGGGATGACGCTCTCTACGCTGACTCGCTTGGCCCTGAGGGGACAGACGGCGCTACGTACCTCGGAGCAACAATTCACAACGTCACGGTTCTCGTCACAGCCTGGGGTGGCACCGTACCGCCGCTGCCCGCGGGACTCAGCTCGTGAGCGAGCCCGGTGACTGACACTTCAGGCGCGGAGCCCATTGTCGAGCTCACAAATGCGGCCTTCGCCTACGAGGGTGTCGTTGCACTCGATCACGTCTCGATGCAGGTCTTCCCGGGCGAAGCGGTGGCTCTCATCGGACCCAACGGTTCGGGGAAATCAACGTTGCTGCGCGGTTTGCTCGGCCTGCTTCCCCTGGCCGACGGCAGCGTCAAAGTTTTTGGCCATCAACGACGTCCGGGTGTAGCCGAGGGCATCGGTTACCTGCCGCAACAGGAATCGACCGAACCCAACTTTCCGATAAGCCTGCGTCAGGTTGTGATGATGGGCCGGTATCGACGAATCGGTTTTTGGCGATTCCCGCGGGCAATCGATCGCTTGGCGGTCAAAGAAGCGCTCGAGATGACGGGACTTTCAGCCCGTGCTAACGCGCGATTCGGCGCTCTTTCGGGCGGGCAGCAACAGCGCGGCCTGTTGGCCCGTGCTCTGGCCGCAAAGCCACGGCTGCTGCTACTCGACGAACCCTTCAACGGGCTCGATCAGCCCAACCGAGCTGCGCTCTTGAGCACTCTGCGCGAACTCAAAATGCGCGGGGTGGCCATTGTCGTTACCACGCACGACCTCGATCTCGCTCGGGAGGTGTGCGACAAGGTTCTGCTCTTGGCGGGAACACAGATTGCCTTTGGCCCCACCAGTACAGTTCTCACGCTCGATAACCTGCAAGCAGCATTCGGCGATGTTCAGGTGGAACTCGACGAACACCGCGTTGTGATTCCGGGGCACGATCACTAGTGATCACGCTCGACCTCCTGCTTAACTTCTGGACCATGCCCTTCATGGTGCGGGCCGTGATCGTGCTTGTCACGCTCGGCATCACAGCGGGGATTGTGGGGGTCTTTGTCAATTTGCGTGGC
>DBCH01000015.1:1169-3356 GCA_002292955.1 Microbacteriaceae bacterium UBA963
CTGTGGGGCGCCGCTCTTGCCGCCGCCGCGGCCACGGTGTTTCTCAGTCTGCTGGCGCGACGCGGAGTCTCCTCAGACGCCGCCGTCGCGGTTGTCCTTGTGGCAATGTTCAGTGTTGGTGTGGTGATCGTCAGCCGGTCCGATGACGCCGCGGGCCAATTGGAACAGTTGCTTTTTGGGCAGCTCTTTACCGTGTCCGTTTCGGAGGTTGTGGCCACTGCCATCCTCGGGTTTTTGGCGATTGTGACCGTTCTGGTGAGCGTGCGCGCACAGGTGATGACGGCATTCGACAGAGACGCCGCTCGCGCGGCGGGTTATCGGGTGAACCTCGTTGATCTTGCGCTCAACGTAGCAATCGCTCTCGTGGTTGTCTCCGCGTCAATAGCCGTGGGCAATCTTCTCGTGATTGCCATCCTGATTGTCCCGGGAGCACTCGCCCGAATCTGGGCTCGCAGACTCACGACGCTTTTTGCGGTCGCCCTCACATTTGCGGTGTTTGGGGGCCTCTTAGGGCTTGCCGGCGCGTTCACTCTGTCGGTGGGCCTTGACATTCCTGTTCCGCCGGGAGCAGCCATTGCTGCGGTGTTTGTGTCGTCCTACCTCCTGGCGCAGTTGCTCTTTGTCATCGTTCGGCGCCCCCGTGTGGGAGGGCTGCGATGAGTTACTTCGACCGGGCGCTGATTGTGATTACCGTCGTGGGAATCCTCTCGGGACTCGTGGGCACACTCGTCGTCCTCCGAAAACGAGTCCTTTTTGCCCAAGCACTCACGCACGCCACCTTCCCGGGAGCTGTCATTGGAATCCTGCTGGGGTTCTCGATGCAGGTGGGTGCCGTGGTGGCGTGTGCTCTCATCGTGGGCACCATTACGCTCATCGGCCGAATCACTCCCGGGGGTGCTGGCGCAGCATCGGGCGTGCTCCTCGCCGGTGGATTCGCGGCCGGGGCGCTCGCTCAGGCGTTCGGTTCGGCGGTCCCGGTGGACATGACCGCACTACTCTTTGGCTCGGTTCTGTCGGTCAGCATCACCGATGGCGTCTTGGCCGCGATTGCCCTCGGCATTACGCTCCTCGCGCTAGCATTTGCGGGGAAACACATTGTGTCCGCAATGTTCGACCCTGAAGGTTACCGAGGGCTCGGATACGAGCCGGCGGCGATGGAGGCTTTGCTCATGGTCTTGACCACAATCACGGTGGTTGTCACGATGCCCGCGGTGGGGGCAATTTTGGCCATTGCGCTGATCGCTGCACCTGCGGCAGCTGCCCGAGCTCTCACGTCGCGCCTCGGCGCCATGCTGGTCATCGCGCCCACTCTTGCTGTCATTGCGGGAATTGTGGGATTACTCCTGTCGCGCGAATATTCGATAAGCGCCGGGGCAAGCATCGCACTCGTGGCCACGGCGCTCCTCGGTGTCGCCCTCGTCATTGGTCGATGGGTGCCGCGTCGCCTTCGCGGGGAGGTCGTGGCGTGAGACGAAACACTCGGCAGCGCGACGCGGTCGCCGCCGCACTGGCCCACAGCGCCGGATTCGTTTCAGCGCAGACTCTGCATGGCCGGCTCAAGGCTGAGGGGGATACCCTCGGTCTGGCCACGGTCTATCGAAACCTCGCCTCACTCGTTGAAGACGACCGTGCCGATGTTCTCGCCTCGCCCGAAGGCGAAAACCTTTATCGCGCGTGCAGTTCATCGGGGCACCATCACCACCTGATTTGTCGAGTGTGTGGAAAAACCGTTGAGATCGAAGCAGACGCCGTAGAAGAGTGGGCACAGGCGGTTGCCTCGACCCACGGGTTCACCGACGCTCACCATGTTGTGGACGTTTTTGGCAATTGCGCATCGTGCGCGTAGACTCGTAAATCGGCTGTGCAAAAACCCTTGCACAGCAGTGTTCGCACCGGAGAGCCGTGGGGCTTTCCACCGCGGGCGCAGACAAGAGATCTTGGGCGATGTCACCATCCGGTGGCGTCGCGGTAGTGAAGGGAATCACTCGTGGCAGCAAACTGTCAGGTGACCGGAGCCACTCCCGGCTTTGGACACAACATTTCGCACTCGCACCGACGCACCAAGCGTCGCTTCGATCCGAACATCCAGAAGAAGACGTACTTTGTGCCGTCGCTTCGCCGCAACGTCACGCTGACGCTGTCGGCTAAGGGAATCAAGGTTATTGACGCCCGCGGCATCGAGTCGGT
>DBCH01000127.1 GCA_002292955.1 Microbacteriaceae bacterium UBA963
CAGTTCAATGAGGTTCTCAAACGAGCGCATGCGCGTTTGGCCCACAACCTCGTGAGCCCGCTCGAGCAAGCGTGGCAGGTCGATGGTGTGGATGCGCTTGGCCAGTTCGTGGCTCGCCTGCGACTCCGCGTTGTTCTCGAAGGTGACCCCGTACCACGGCGAGTCGTCGGGGCCGTAGCGGAACTGCCCCAGTTCGGCGGCGGCAACGAGCATGGCGGTGGCCGGTCCGCGATCAAACGCCAGCGCCTCGACGGCGCGACGCGGCAGGCGCGCTGTGGTGGCGGGTGGTTCGGGCAAAAGAGACAGGCGCGACAACTCCTCGAGAGCATCGAGAACGGAGACCCCCAACACGGCGTCGTGTTTTCCCAGTGCATCGCGGTAGTTGAGCAGAACCTTGCGCAGACGCGTCAGCGCATCGTCCACCTCGGTTACGTCGGGACGCGCCGCCCGCTCATTTCTGAGGATGCCGGCGATGAGGTCTTTGCGGAGCGTGCGGGGCGAGGCGCACAGCCCGCCAAGACCAGCCTGATCGATTCGCTGACGCACGGCGTCGGCGCTCGCGCGGCGCGGGGTGACCACCAGCACGCGCTTGCCGGCGGCGGCGAGCGCGCCGAGCGCGTTCACCACGGTTTGCGTGCGACCCGTGCCCGGGAGGGTTTTCACAACGATGCTGTTGCCGGCGGTGATGTGCGCCACGACCTCTTCTTGCTCGGCGTCGGCGTCGAGAATGAGGGTATCTGACGACGGTGGTCGGGTGTCCTGCGGGGCGGGGTCCGGAGTAACCAGCGATGACACGAGGCGGTCGCGCGCGGAGGCATTGCCGGCCAGCGCGTCCAGCACCGGGTGTGCCAACTCGCGGGCGTCTTCCCCCATGCGCGTGGCCACGTCGCCAAAGGACGAGCAGACCAGACGATTCTCAATCGAGAAACCGGGAACGTGACCCGTCAGACCGGTGAGTCGCTCAATCACCGGCTGGGGCGCAAAGGTGTCGTTGGCCTGAGCCAAACCCACGAGGGCTTGGGTATCGAGCGAGATGTGGAACTGTTCCTCGAGCGCCTGAACGAGTCGGGGGTTCACCACAGGGCCACCGCGCAACACCAACTCAAAGTCTTGCCCGAGGCGACGAAGCGACATGGGCCGCAACATCACGGGAGCCGAGTAGGTTGTGCCGCCAAACGTCCAGGCCGCCACGCCCACCGCCAGAAACACCGTTTCGATTCCACGCATTACGCGAAGCGATGACGCCAGCGACTCGAGAGCCGCCGCCGCTAACCGCGCGTTGCGCAGCGTGAACTCCTCGCGGTAGAGGTGCGTCAAGCGCGTGGGCTCTCCCGCCAAGAACTTAGGGAGACCACCGGGGTGCGTCGTGGTGAGGTCGAGGCGCGTGCGGGGCGTGTCCGAGAAGAACAGGAGCGGCGAGGGGCCACCCAGCTCAGCGATCTCGGCTCGCCATGCCTGTCGCGTCGGTTCCGAAGCGTTCATGGCCCCGGCGAGATCAACGGCACTCAGATCTGCGGTGCGGGCGATCGAGTCTTCGAGATCAGACGCGTTTTCCCATCCGGAAATGTCGTGCGCAACGGAATCGACAAAAGGGTCGACATCACGAAAATCACCGCTTCGCACGAGGCCCACCCTATGCGGAAGGGGCCTGAAAACCCGGGATTTCCGCCGGAGAGGCACATCTTGGACGTGCAGAGTCACGGAGAAGTAAAGTGTGGTTGTGGAGATCAGTCGGCGCACGGTGGTCGTGACGGCACTTTCCGCCGGTCTCACCCTGGCCCTGGCGGCCTGCGCTCCCTCAGCGGGCTCGGGAACGCCTGTCGAGAGAGGTACGGGCAAGGTACCCACCGGACCCACCGCCTTTCGTCGGACATCGTGGTCCACGGATCCGTTTGCGGCCGGATCGTATTCCTATCTCGCGCCCAGCGAAATTGGTTCGGACGCGAGACGCATGTTGGCCGAACCCGCCGCTCGACTGCACTTCGCCGGTGAGGCAACCTCGTCGACCGCCCCGGCCACCACGCATGGCGCGTGGGAGTCCGGTCTCCGCGCATCTGAGGAGCTGCGCGATTCAACCGGACCGATTCTCATCATTGGTGCCGGCTTCGCGGGGTTAGCGGCAGCTCGAACGCTCACGGATGCCGGGCGCGAAGTGACTGTGGTTGAGGGTCGTGACCGCACGGGCGGACGTGCCCACACGGTGACGCTCGACGGCATCCCGGCCGACCTCGGAGCATCGTGGATCCATGGGGTGGACGAAAACCCCATGGTCACGCTCGCCGCCGACGCAGGAGTGGCCACCATCCCGTTTGACTATGACAACCAGGTTGGCGGCAGTTCATCCGCCCAAGAGTTTGTCGACAACATCTTGGAGCAGGCGCGCGAGGCGCAGGATCCCGAAGCGCGCGCCCTCGCCGAGCTTCTCCCTCAAGATCTGTCACCCGAGCAGCAGTGGGCCATCGCGGTGAGTGTGAGTGGCGAGTTTGCGGCCGATCCTGCTCAGCTGGCCATGGCCGCCCCCGACGAGGGCGACCCCCTGGGTGGCGGTGATTCGCTCCTGAATCTCGGCTATTCCGCCATCACCGACGATCTTGCCGAAGGGCTCGACATCCGGCTGAACTGGGTGGTGGCCAACATCTCTTACGACGATGCCGGTGTCACCGTGACGTCAGCCGATGGGCAAACACTGCGGGCCGAACACGGCATCGTGACCCTGCCCGTCGGTGTGCTCCATGCCGGCACCGTGTCGTTCTCCCCGGCCCTGCCGCCCGAGAAAATGGAGGCCCTTGGTGCCCTGCAAAGCGGCCTGCTCGACAAGCTCTGGCTCGCCTTCGATGAGGTCTTCTGGGATCCGGATGTCGATGTCATCAACTGGATCGACCCCGTGAATCCGGGACACTGGCCATTCTGGGTTAACGGCTACAAGATCTTCGGTGAGCCGGTTCTGCTGGGATTCAACTCGGGAGACATCGCGCGCGAGTTCGCCGAGATGTCCGACGATGAGGTTGTTGCGAGCGCCATGGCAGCGCTCACGGCCATGACCGAGTGACATAACGACTGCGAGAGCTGAAGAGCCACCCGCAAGGGGTGGTCCTCATTTCGTGCCCCTAGAGGGACTCGACTCCCCTACTGGC
>DBCH01000110.1:0-5990 GCA_002292955.1 Microbacteriaceae bacterium UBA963
GCGGCGTGCGTGGGCCAAGAAGCGCAAGCGCGCGCGGAGGAGATTGTGTCGCGTCTTCTGGCAGCCGCCGAAGACCCACAGTTGGCTCTGGAGATTGATACCGACCTACGCCCAGAAGGTAAACAGGGCGTTCGCGTTCGGTCGCTCGAATCGTACGCTCAGTACTACGAACGCTGGGGTGCGACGTGGGAAACTCAGGCGTTGCTGCGTGCCACCGTGGTGGCCGGGGATGGTGATCTCGTGCGCGACATGACGACACTCATCGATGCCGTGCGGTATCCCGCGGTCGTTTCGACTGAGGCGGTGAGGGACATTCGACGCATGAAAGCCCGAGTGGAGAGTGAACGGTTACCGCAGGGTGCCGACCCGACTCGGCATCTCAAACTCGGGCGTGGATCGCTGAGCGACGTTGAATGGACCGTGCAGCTGTTTCAGCTACGGTTTGCTCACGACGTGCCCGCGCTGAGAACAACATCGACGCTGGCGGCGCTGGCGGCCTGCGTGGAATCGAAGCTCATGACCGCGAGCGATGCGCAACG
Source organism: Microbacteriaceae bacterium UBA963 (assembly GCA_002292955.1). Taxonomy (GTDB): domain Bacteria; phylum Actinomycetota; class Actinomycetes; order Actinomycetales; family Microbacteriaceae; genus UBA963. The sequence goes on from DBCH01000110.1 coordinate 540, forward strand.
CCTGAGCGATGCCTGGCTTTTGGCCTCCCGCGTGCGTGCGGCGGGCACCCTCTGGAACAATCGCCTGTCAGATGTTCTTCCCACAGAACGTTCAGAACTCGAGGGATTGGCTCGGCTGGTAGGAATGCCGCCCGGCAGTGCGTCTGAGCTTGAAGAGAACTATCTGGGCACCACTCGTCGCGCCAGGACCGTCTTTGAACGCTGCTTCTTCGACGACAGCAACCGTCCGGATGCGTCAACGGCGAGCGAAAAGAAAAGCGGACCACCCCGCTAACGAGGTGGTCCGCTGAGTTTTCTCAGGGCTTAGACGCCGTAGTACAGCTCGTACTCGAACGGGTGAGGACGCTGCGCCATCGGCTTGATCTCGTTCTCACGCTTGTACGAGATCCACGTCTCGATGAGGTCCTTGGTGAAGACGTTGCCAGCGAGCAGGAATTCGTGGTCGTTCTCCAGCGCGATGAGGGCCTCGTCGAGCGATGCGGGTACCTGAGGAATGTTCTTTGCTTCCTCGGGGGGCAGCTCGTAGAGGTCCTTGTCAACGGGCTCGTGGGGCTCGATGCGGTTCTTGATTCCGTCGAGGCCGGCCATCATCTGAGCGGCAAACGCAAGATACGGGTTACCCGAGGCGTCGGGTGCGCGGAACTCGATGCGCTTGGCCTTGGGGTTCGTTCCCGTGATTGGAATGCGGATGGCTGCCGAGCGGTTTCCGGCCGAGTACACCAGGTTTACGGGTGCTTCGAAGCCGGGAACCAGTCGGTGGAATGAGTTGAGCGAGGGGTTGGTGAAGGCAATCACCGCAGCAGCGTGCTTGAGCAGACCACCGATGTACCAGCGCGCGATGTCGCTGAGCCCGCCGTAGCCGTTCTCGTCGTAGAACAGGGGCTTGCCGTCGCTCCACAGCGACTGGTGGGTGTGCATGCCCGAACCGTTGTCTCCAAAGAGCGGCTTGGGCATGAACGTTGCGGTCTTGCCCCATTCCAGCGCCGTGTTCTTGACCACGTACTTGAACTTGAGGATGTCGTCGGCGGCCTTGACCATGGTGTCAAAGCGGTAGTTGATTTCGCCCTGGCCGGCGGTGCCCACCTCGTGGTGCGAGCGCTCCAGAATGAGGCCCGCCTCCTCGAGCTTGATGCACATGTCGTCGCGCATGTCGGCGTGCTGGTCGACCGGCGAGACGGGGAAGTAGCCGCCCTTGTAGGGAGTCTTGTTGGCGAGGTTTCCGCCCTCCTCTTCGCGCCCGGTGTTCCAGGCCGCCTCAGACGAGTCAACCGAGTAGAAACTGCGGTTCTGGCTGACCTCATAGCGCACGTCGTCGAAGACGAAGAACTCTGCTTCGGGAGCGAAAAAGGCCGTGTCGGCGATGCCCGTCGAGGCGAGGTACTTCTCAGCCTTCTTGGCAACCTGACGGGGGTCACGGCCGTAGATCTCGCCGTTGCGCGGGTTGTAAATGTCGAAAACCATGATGAGGGTCTTGAGCTCACGGAAGGGGTCGAGGTACGCGGTCGACACATCGGGAATCAGCTGCATGTCTGATTCGTGAATCGAGGCAAACCCGCGGATCGACGAACCGTCGAACAACTGGCCAACGGTGAAGAATTCCTCATCCACCGTGTGCGCGGGAATGTTGAAGTGCTGCTGCACACCAAGCAAATCACAGAAGCGAATGTCGAGGAACTTGACGTCGTTGTCCTTGATAAAGGAAAGGACTTCGGAGGAGTTTGTGAACATAGGAATTCTTCTCTTCGTCGAAGGAATGGGGGAATTGCAAGATGACTTGCACCGTAACTCTACGGTTGCGCCGTGACACGGTTGTGTCGCTATTGTTTCAACAATGTTACGCCACGTGGCCGTTCGGCCCCGACCGAGAAATCGACGCGGCCGGTGCGCACTCCACGCGATGCCTAGGATGAAGAGGTGAGTTCCTCAACAAGTCCGGGCCAACCCGGATACCCCGGAAAAAGATGGGGATTGCCCGAAACGGGTTATCGGTCGGTCGGTCGCCTCGGTCGTCGAATCGGGGCTCTCATGATTGATTGGGCTATCGCATACGTGATCGCCCTCATCTGGCTTGGTTTGCCCGCGTTGACACAGCCGGGCGCCGGCCAGTTTGCCACCCTCGGCATCTTCGTGGTTCTTCAAATCGTTGGCATTGCCGCACTGGGCGGAAGCATCGGGCATCGCAGTGTGGGTCTTGCGGTGATGCCTCTCCGGGGGGGTTGGGTCGGTGTGTGGCGACCCGTGGTGCGGAGCCTGCTCCTCGCCCTTGTCGTGCCGGCGCTGGTGTGGGATTCAGACCAGCGCGGATTCCACGACAAGATTGCGGGAACGGTTCTTGTGCGAACCGGTCCGCGCCCATAAGGGTGCTCTGATCTAGCGCGGGCGTCCCATGCTGCGGATGCGGTTGGGGTCGATGCCCTTGGGGATGGGCATGTCGTTACCGAGTGACGACATGCGCCTCGAGACAACCGAAACCTCGGCCTTCGTGAGCACCTTGGGAAGCTTTTTGATGCGCTTGGACAGTTGAGTCAGGGGAACCGACGAGGCATCGGGGCCAACGTTGAGGACGGTGACGGGAACGTTGGGAAGAAGGCGCACACACTTGCGGCGCTCATCGTCGGACAGGCGTTGCGTGCGGGCAGTGGGTCCCTCAATCACGAGTACGACTCCGGCTCGGCCGATGGCGCGAAAAACTGCGTCGAGTGTCTTGGGATTCACGGCGATGGGCTGGTCGCTCGTAATCCAACCGCGGCGAAGGGCGCCCGACAGCACGGCACCAGAGGCTCCCTGCTTGCCCTGCATCTGGCGGTAGGCGGTGGACTCGGCAATGCGCCCCATGACAATGAGGCCGAGCAGAATGCCCACGAGAACGCCGAGGACCACCCAGATAATCCAGTTGATGATGTTGCCCGCGGAAAAAATGAGACTTCCCACGACGGCCAAGGCAATTGGTCCGAGGATGCACAGAAGCGTCCACAGGGTGACGAGCGGGTTGTGCTTGCGGGTGACCTGAAAGACCTGCCACAACTGAGCAAGCTGACCTGGTTCTCGGTTCTTTTTTGCCATGGGTCAACAATACCGGCGCGGGCCGTTGCGCGGGGACCTGCCCGAACAGCTAAACGGCTTGAGAGAATCCGGCCGATTCCGCGGCGAGGTGGGCCAGGTGCTCAGGAATCGCGTGTCCACGGGCTGTCATGGACTGAGCGTAAAGCCGGCCGGCACGATACGAACTGCGCACGAGCGGACCCGACAGCACACCCAAGAAGCCCAGAGCCTCGGCTTCCTGCTTGAGCTCGACGAATTCGTCCGGATGCACCCAACGCTCCACCGGATGGTGACGCGCGCTGGGGCGGAGGTACTGCGTGATGGTGATGATGTCGGTTCCCGCGGAATAGAGATCCCGAAGGGCCTCGGAGATTTCGGCGCGTTCCTCGCCCATGCCCAGGATGAGATTCGACTTCGTGATGAGTCCTGCGTTGCGCCCCTGCGTGATCACGTCGAGAGAGCGGTCGTAGCGAAATGCGGGACGGATGCGCTTAAAGATTCGCGGAACGGTCTCGACGTTGTGAGCAAAAACCTCGGGGGCTGCATCGAACACCAGCCCCAAAAGTTCGGGGTTGCCGGAGAAGTCCGGAACGAGAATTTCGACGCCCGTCCCGGGGGACTGGCGGTGAATCTCGCGGATGGTCTCGGCGTATAGCCAGGCCCCCTCGTCGTCGAGATCATCGCGGGCAACGCCCGTGACCGTTGCGTAGCGCAGTTTCATGGTCGCGACGGATTCGCCGACCCGCCGAGGCTCATCCGCGTCAAAGTCATCTGGCTTGCCCGTGTCAATTTGGCAGAAGTCGCATCGGCGCGTGCACTGCGATCCGCCAATCAAGAAGGTGGCTTCACGATCTTCCCAGCACTCATAGATGTTGGGGCAGCCCGCCTCCTGGCAAACCGTGTGGAGTCCCTCAGACTTGACCAGCGACTGCATCGCTTGATACTCGGGCCCCATCTTGGCCGTCGTGCGAATCCACTCGGGCTTGCGCTCGATGGGAGTCTCGGCGTTGCGAACCTCGAGGCGGAGAAGTTTGCGACCTTCAGTTGTACTCATGGATTCCTTCAAACTCGGCCACGAAGGCGTTTCGTACAGTGTCGATAACGTCCGATGGGGTGATGAGTGTTCCCGTTTCGAGGGAAAGAGTCGTTGCCCCGGCATCCCGAATCCCGCAGGCGACAATATTCGCGTAAGCGTCGAGAGAGTTCGAGCAGTTGAGCGAGAAACCGTGCATGGTGACCCCCTCGGCAACGCGAATTCCGATGGCCGCAATCTTGTTGAACCCTAAGTCTCGGCGAACCCACACGCCGCTGCGTCCATCCACCCGCTCGCCCACAACGCCATAGCCGTTGAGGAGTTCAATGAGGAAGCTTTCCAGTCGTCTCACGTGAGCGACAACATCTACCGGGTCTGCGAGTCTGAGGATGGGATAGCCAACCAGTTGTCCGGGTCCGTGCCACGTGATCTTGCCGCCACGATCAACGTCAATGACCTCGGTGCCGTCTGTCGGACGTTCGTCTGGCGCGGTGCGTTTTCCGGCCGTGTAGACACTGGTGTGCTCGAGGAGAAGCAGTGTGTCGGGAGCACGACCGGCAACAACGTCCTGGTGCACGCGTCGCTGTAGATCCCACGCGTCGCGATAGTTCACCGCATCGGTGTCGAGCCCCAGGATTTGCACTTCCAGCACGAGTCCAGTCTACGCGTGCGTCCTGCACAACTTGCTCTGGATCAACTCGTACACGGGCAACACACGTCGCGGCCGTGAAGTCGTGGTGAGGGAGCATGCTGACGTCGTGAACGAAACTGGTCATCCTCTCACCGTCGGCGGATACCGAGTCGGACGTCGTCTGGACCATGGGCGCTTTTTGGGGCACGCGCTTGCGCCCTCACTTGTGGAGTTGGTCTTTCTGGATGTGGTCCCTCAGGAGCAACAGAAGATTGTCTGTTCAGCGGCCCAGGATTTCTCGTCGCTGCCCGATGGTGGGCGAGTAGCGATCCTTGCGCGAACCCCGAATAACACGGATACACCCGAACGTGAAACCCCTGTGAGCGTTCGACTCACCACACCACCAGACCTCGTTGAGTCGTGGCGCCACATGGAAGAAGCAACAGCATCTGCATCGGCAACTCCGAGTCCCGCTCCCGGCGAGACCAACTCCCTGATGGGCCGCGTAACCGGGCTCGTCAAGCGAGCAAGACGCGGACCCCTCGTTCTCGCTGTCATTGCCGGAGTGGTCGCCGTGATTGCCGTGGTCGCACTCGTGCCGGCAACCCCGTCGAACACGTTGTCGTCAGGTGTTTCGTCGGGTGCGTCGTCGACCGAGCCGAGCTCCGAGTTAACCGTGCCGTCCGAATCTCTGTCGAACCCGTTCTCGAGTGATGCTGTCGGTTCGTCGGCAGCCCCCACACAG
>DBCH01000110.1:6032-7333 GCA_002292955.1 Microbacteriaceae bacterium UBA963
TCGCTGGGGGATTTCATCCTTGTCCGCGTGCCGGCTCTCTCGGGTGAAGGCCCCGGAGACATTGCTGTCCTCGAGCGTTCTGCCGACTCGTGGATCGTGCGCGAAACTTATCCCGAAGCCTCAGGTGCGCCGTAAGGAACCGCTCGTTGTTGGCTAAATACCTAGGATGCCCTCGAAGTCGCCCTCTTCGAGGCGCTCTTTCATCGCGGTCAGGAAGCGAGCCGCGTCGGCACCGTCGATAATGCGGTGATCGTAAGACAGTGCGAGGAAGACCATGGAGCGAACGGCGATGAAGTCTTGACCCTCTGACGTCACCACGACGGGACGACGCGTGACAACGCCGGTTCCGAGGATAGCGAGCTGAGGCAAGAAGACAACGGGCGTATCAAACAGGGCGCCCCGAGAGCCCGTGTTGGTCAGGGTGAACGTGCCGCCGGAAAGCTCGTCGGGCTTCAGTTCATTGGCGCGCGTGCGCACGGCAACGTCATCGATAGCTGCCGCAAACGCGGCAATGTTCAGGTTTCCCGCGTCACGGATTACCGGGGTCAGGAGGCCACGTTCGGTGTCCACGGCGATCGACATGTTCTCGGACGCCGGGTAGACAATGTTGTCGCCATCCACCGACGCGTTGATCACGGGGTATGCCTGGAGCGCCTCCGCGGCCGCCACGGCGAAGAAGGGCATGAAGCTGAGCTTGACACCCGTTTGCTGGAGAAAAGCGGCCTTGACTCGGTCACGCAGTTGCGCCACCCGTGTGACGTCGACCTCGACAACGGTGGTGAGTTGAGCGGTCTGCTGCATGGAGGCAACAGCACGCTCAGCTACAACCTTTCGCAGTCGCGACATGGGAACCGACGTGCCGCGAAGCGCGGAAACAGTGAGAGGTGTGCGGGGCTTGACCGGAGCGACAACGCCCGAGGCGGGAACCGCGTGCAGCACATCTTCCCGGCGAATGCGGCCACCGATTCCGGTTCCGGTGACGCTCGAGAGGTCCACGCCCTGCTCGCTCGCAAACTTTCGTACAATCGGGGTGACGTAGCCAGAGTTCGCGACGGAGGGTGTGGTCGCGGCAGGAGGTACCGTGGCTGACGGTGCCGTGGTAGGAGGCACTTCGGCCGGCGTAATCGCAACGGCCGGGGCCGCAGGTGCGGGAGGAGCCGCAACCGGTGCCGGAGGCGCTGGCGCTGCGACAGGCGCAGGGGGCGCTGGCGCTGCGACAGGCGCAGGGGGCGCAGGAGGTGCAGGAGCTGCGGCGACAGGCGCCGCAGCCGGAGGCGCAGGCGCCGCAGCCGGAGGCGCAG
>DBCH01000142.1 GCA_002292955.1 Microbacteriaceae bacterium UBA963
CCCGTGCGCCGAGCCCACTCCGCCCGACGGTTGACCGCCGCCGAGTAGCCATCGGCGCCAAGCAGGGCCACGTTCGCGGTGACCGATGCGGGCACGCGCGCCGCGAGCGACAGCGGTAGATTGTCCAGGGCGGCATCCACGGCATCCTTTGCCATCACGCGATACGTGGTCCACTTGCCGCCGGCAACAATGGTGACGCCCGGTGCGGGGTTTGACACGATGTGCTCGCGCGACAATTTCGACGTCTCATCGGAATCCCCGGCAAGTAGGGGTCGGAGCCCGGCATACACGCCGACCACATCATCGTGGGTGAGTGGAGTCGACAGCACCTTGTTCACGTGACCCAGGATGTAGTCGATATCGGCGCGTGTGGCCACGGGGTGCGCCGCATCGAGCGTCCATGCGGTGTCGGTGGTGCCAATGATCCAGAAGCGACCCCAGGGAATGACAAACAGCACGCTCTTTTCTGTGCGCAGGAGCAAGCCCATGAGGGAGCGGAACTTGTCCTTCTCTACAAGAATGTGCACGCCCTTCGACATGCGCACCTCGAAGGTTTCAGGGTCTCCGATCATGTCCTGCAGTGTGCTGGTCCACACGCCGGCGGCGACGATCACCTGCTTGGCCCGCACTTCGAACATGTCGCCCGTCATGTTGTCGCGCGCGCGCACTCCGATCACACGGTCACCGTCACGCAAAAGTTCGCTCACAAAAGTGCGCGTGGCAATCTGCGCGCCGTAGTGGGCGGCCGTGCGCGCCAGCGTGGCCGCATAACGCGCATCATCCACGTGCCCGTCGTAGTAGGTCATGCCGCCCACGGTGGCGTGTTCAGCCAGGCCCGGCGCCGCCAGCATCACCTGCCGCTTGCTCAGGTGGCGGTGGTGCGGCACACCGGGGAGTCGGCCGCCCAGGTACGACATGCCGTCGTAGAGCATCATGCCCGCACCGATGTAGGCGCGTTCCCACACGTGGTGGTGGACCGGATAGAGAAAGCGGATGGGCGTCACGAGGTGCGGAGCAATGTGCTGCAGCAGGAGACCGCGTTCGGCCAGCGCCTCGCGCACGAGACCAAAATTGAGCTGCTCGAGATAGCGAATTCCGCCGTGCACGAGTTTGCTCGAGAGCCCGGATGTTCCGCTGGCGAAGTCGCGCGCTTCGAGAAGGCCCACGGTGAGTCCGCGGGTTGCCGCATCGAGGGCAGTGCCCGTTCCCACAATTCCCGCACCGACAACAAGAATGTCGAGTTCCCGGCTCGTCATCACCTCAAGGGCGCGAGCACGCGTCTCCTCGTTGATACCGAACGGGGATGCGGCGGTCACTACTCGGCCGATCGAATAACCGAGGTGCTGTCTCCTCCGTAGGGAGCAATGACGACCTCGACCTTTTGAAACTCTTTGATGTCGGAGTATCCGGTGGTGGCCATCGATCGGCGCAGGGCTCCGATGAGATTCACCGTGCCGTCGGCCGCTTGGGCCGGTCCGTTAAGAATTGCTTCGAGGGTGCCCACCTGTCCCACGCGGACACGTTCACCGCGCGGCAACTCGGCATGGTGAGCTTCGCCACCCCAGTGCCAGCCGCTACCGGGGGCGTCGGTGGCACGTGCGAGTGCCGCGCCCAGCATCACCGCGTCAGCGCCACACGCGATTGCCTTGACGATGTCGCCGGATGTGCCCAGTCCGCCGTCGGCAATCACGTGAACGTAGCGGCCGCCCGACTCATCGAGGTAGTCACGCCGCGCCGCCGCAACATCGGCAACTGCGGTAGCCATGGGGGCGTGGATGCCCAGTGTCGCGCGCGTGGTGGAGGCTGCGCCCCCGCCAAAGCCCACGAGCACACCGGCGGCTCCCGTGCGCATGAGGTGTGTGGCAGCTCGGTAAGTGGCAGCACCGCCCACAATCACGGGCACATCGAGTTCGTAAATGAACTCCTTGAGATTCAGCGCCTCGTCCTGTGTCGAGACGTGCTCGGCCGACACGGTGGTTCCGCGAATCACGAAGAGGTCGACACCGGCCTTCACCACGGTCGAATAAAACTCCTGCGTACGCTGCGGCGAGAGTGCTGCGGCGACGGTGACGCCGGCAGCACGAATTTCGGCAATGCGCGCGGTGATGAGCTCAGCTTTGATGGGCTCGGCATAAATCTCCTGCATGCGGCGCACGGCGCGCTCGTGGGGAAGCTCGCAGATCTCGGCAAGCACGGCGTCTGGCTCGGCATAGCGCGTCCAAAGCCCCTCAAGGTTGAGTACACCGAGCCCGCCGAGGCGACCCATCTCAATGGCCGTGGCCGGAGAGACAACCGAGTCCATGGGGGCAGCCAGAACGGGAATCTCGAACTGATAGGCGTCGATACTCCACGTTGTGCTGACATCGCGCGGGTCACGCGTTCGGCGCGATGGAATAACGGCAATGTCGTCAAAGGCGTATGCGCGGCGCGCGAGTTTTCCGCGCCCAATCTCAGTTTCCACGACTCCAGCCTACCGACCGCACATCAGCATCGACTGCGACGAACCTGTGACACGAAGGCCAACAGCCCGAAACGTTTAGCGGCGGTAGTTGGGCGCCTCAACGATCATCTGCACGTCGTGCGGGTGAGATTCCTTGAGGCCGGCCGGCGTGATGCGCACGAACTTGCCCTTGGCCTTCAGCTCGGGGATGCTGCGTGCGCCCACGTAAAACATGGTCTGACGCAGGCCGCCCACCAGTTGGTATGCCATGGCCGCAAGGGGCCCGCGGTAGGCAACCCGACCCTCGATGCCTTCGGCGATCAGCTTGTCGTCGCTGGGAACGTCCGCCTGAAAGTAGCGGTCTTTCGAGTAGGACGTGCGCTCACCGCGCGTCTGGAGCGCGCCCAGCGAACCCATTCCGCGGTACATCTTGTACTGCTTGCCGCCCTCAAACACCAGGTCTCCGGGGCTCTCGTCGCATCCCGCAAACAGCGAGCCCAGCATCACCGAGTCAGCTCCGGCCACGAGGGCCTTGGCGATGTCGCCCGAGTACTGCAAACCGCCGTCGGCAATCACCGGAATTCCTTTAGGGCCAGCCGCCTTAGCCGCCTCAAAAATGGCCGTGATCTGGGGCACGCCCACGCCGGCAACCACGCGTGTGGTGCAAATGGACCCGGGGCCCACACCCACCTTGATGGCGTCGGCACCGGCATCTATCAGCGCCTTGGCGCCGGACTGCGTTCCAATGTTGCCGCCGATCACATCGATGCCGGCAAACGCCTTGTCTTTCTTGATGCGCTTGATGATGTCGAGCACGCCCGCGCTCTCACCGTTGGCCGTGTCCACCACGAGAACGTCAACGCCCGCGTCGAGCAGAAGTGTGGCGCGGTCCCAGGCATCGCCAAAGAAGCCGATGGCGGCGCCAACGCGCAGACGTCCCGCTTCGTCTTTGGTGGCATCCGGATACTGCTCCGACTTATCAAAGTCTTTGGTGGTGATCAGACCCGTGAGCTTGCCGGCCTTATCAATGATGGGAAGCTTTTCGATCTTGTGCTTGGCCAGCAGCGACATGGCCTCTTCACGGCTCACGCCCACGCGCGCCGTCACGAGGTTTTCGTGCGTCATGATCTCGCGCACGGTGATGTTGGGCTTGTCGGCATCGGGCACAAAGCGCATGTCGCGGTTGGTGACGATACCCACGAGAAAACCGTTGGCGTCGATAACGGGGAGGCCGCTTACGCGGAACTGGCCGCACAGCGCATCGACGTCGGCCACGGTGGCCTCGACGGTGGTAGTGACCGGGTTGGTGATCATGCCCGATTCCGAGCGCTTT
>DBCH01000084.1 GCA_002292955.1 Microbacteriaceae bacterium UBA963
AAAAGCAATGCCCCGCCTTCTGTCTGACGTACGCCGGCAATTGGCCGAGGCGTGGTCCATTCAAGAGAAATCGCGTGAAGAACATGGCTGAATCAACTCCCGCAATCGGAACCGACCGCGTCAAGCGTGGCCTCGCCGAGATGCTCAAGGGCGGCGTGATTATGGATGTGGTGACGGCCGAACAGGCCAAGATTGCCGAGGATGCGGGTGCCGTTGCCGTGATGGCACTCGAGCGCGTTCCCGCCGACATTCGCGCTCAGGGTGGAGTCGCCCGCATGAGCGATCCCGACCTCATTCAGGGCATCATCGACACCGTATCCATTCCGGTCATGGCTAAGGCGCGCATCGGACACTTCGTTGAAGCGCAGATTTTGGAAACCCTCAAGGTCGACTACATCGATGAGTCAGAGGTGCTGAGCCCCGCCGACTACGTGAACCACATTGACAAGTGGAAGTTCACCGTGCCTTTCGTGTGTGGTGCGACCAACCTCGGTGAGGCCCTTCGTCGGATTAACGAGGGCGCAGCCATGATTCGCTCCAAGGGCGAGGCTGGAACGGGTGACGTCTCAGAGGCCACCAAGCACATCCGCAAGATCAAGGGCGAGATTCGTGCGCTGTCGTCGATGTCTGAGGACGAGCTCTACGTTGCCGCCAAAGAGTTGCAGGCACCGTTCGCACTCGTACAGGAGGTTGCCCGCACGGGTGAACTCCCCGTGGTTCTGTTCACCGCGGGAGGCGTAGCCACTCCTGCAGATGCGGCCATGATGATGCAGCTCGGCGCTGACGGCGTGTTCGTGGGCTCGGGAATTTTCAAGTCGGGAAACCCGGCGGAGCGTGCCGCTGCCATTGTCAAGGCCACCACGTTCTACAACGATGCGAATGCCGTGGCCGACGCGTCGCGAGGCTTGGGCGAAGCAATGGTGGGCATCAACGTGTCTGACCTGCCCGCACCGCACCGCCTTTCCGAACGTGGCTGGTAGCAGTCCACTCATCGGCGTACTCGCCCTTCAGGGTGATGTGCGCGAGCACGAGCGTGTGCTCGACGCGCTGGGCGCTTCTCATGTTGCCGTGCGCACCCCGGCGGAGCTCGACACGGTCGACGGACTCATCATTCCCGGCGGGGAGTCGACCGTAATCGACAAGCTCACGCGCATTTTTGGCATGCGTGATCCGCTGCGTGCTCGCATCGCGAACGGCATGCCGGTGTTTGGCACGTGCGCGGGACTCATCATGCTCAGCGACCGACTGAGCGACGCCACCCACGATCAACAAACTTTGGGTGGCCTCGACGTGACCGTGCGCCGCAACGCCTTTGGGTCACAGGTCGAGTCATTCGAAACGACCCTGCTGGCTCCTGCCGTTACCGACGACCCCGTAGCCGCCACTTTCATTCGTGCCCCACTCGTAGAGGAGGTGGGTGCGGGTGTCTCTGTACTCGCCACACTGACTGATGGGCGCATCGTTGCCGTGCAACAGGGCAACCTTGTTGGCATTTCGTTTCATCCCGAGATCTCGGGCGATCTGTCGTTCCACAACTACTTTGTCGGGCTCGTCGCCGACGCGGTAGCCCCCGTGCACGCGTAGAATCGATGCCATGTCCGGACACTCCAAATGGGCGACCACGAAGCACAAGAAGGCCGTCATTGACGCGCGTCGCGCTAAGTCGTTTGCCAAGCTGATCAAGAACATTGAAGTCGCCGCCAGGTTAGGTGGAGCCGACATGAGCGGCAATCCCACGCTGGTGGATGCTGTTCAAAAGGCCAAGAAGTCGAGTGTTCCGAACGACAATATTGACCGGGCCGTCAAGCGTGGGGCGGGCCTCACTGGCGACGCCGTCGAGTACTTCACCATCATGTACGAGGGTTACGGACCCAGCGGCGTGGCACTCCTGATTGAGTGTCTCACCGACAACAAGAATCGCGCTGCCGCGGAAGTTCGCACGGCCATGTCGCGAAGCGGCGGAACAATGGCCGATCCGGGGAGCGTGGCCTACAACTTTGCTCGAAAAGGTGTGATCCGGGTCAGTGGTGATGTGACGGAGGATGATGTTCTCGCGGCCGTCCTCGACGCTGGCGCGGAAGACGTCTCCAGCCACGCGGGGACTTTTGAGATCATCACCGACACAGCGGACCTGGTGAAGGTTCGCGAGGCCCTGCAGGCCGCAAACATCGATTACGACTCGGCGGATTCGGAGTTTGTTCCGAATCTCGAGGTTCAGGTTGATGCCGAGGCAGCGAGAAAAGTGTTCCGAATCATCGAAGCACTCGAGGACAGCGAGGACGTTCAAAACGTCTACAGCAACTTCGATGTCAGTGACGAGGTTCTCGCCGAGCTCGAGCAGGAGTAGTTCGCGCTCGTGCGCATTCTTGCGGTCGATCCCGGCCTCACCCGCTGTGGGGTCGGGGTTGTCGACCTCGGCCAGGGGCGTCGAGTGAGCTTTGTCGACGTCTTTGTTGTTCACACTCCGCCCAGCGCGGCGCTGAGTGATCGGCTTTTCGCACTGCACACGGCGATCGATGAGGCCATTGAGCGGCACGCACCAAAACGCATCGCGCTCGAGCGGGTGTTTGCGCAACACAATCTGCGTACCGTCATGGGTACGGCACAAGCCAGCGGCGTCGTTCTCGCTCTCGCGGGAGCCCGGGGACTTCCGGTGGCCTTGCACACGCCCAGCGAGGTCAAGGCAGCTGTTTCTGGCAACGGTCGGGCAAACAAGGCCCAGGTGGCCTCTGCTGTTCGTCAGATACTTAAGCTTGATGATTCATCGTTGCTGGCCGACGCAACCGACGCACTTGCGCTGGCCGTGTGTTCCGCCTGGCGTGAGGTTTCCGGACAGTCGCCCGAAAACGCCGGTTCGGGCGCAACACCCGGATCAGGCCTCACACCAGCGCAGCAATTGTGGCGAGACGCGGAGAGGCACACGCCGAGGCCACGCCGCCCCGCATAGTCTGTCCCTCGTGATTTCATCGCTTCGCGGCATCATCGAGGTCCAGTTGCCTGGATTCGTGATCATCGACGTATCGGGGGTGGGTTATGGCGTTCATGTCACCCCACAACACGCTCTTCAACTCAGCGTCGGGCTCGAGGCACACCTGGTCGTGACGACGATTGTGCGCGAAGACGCGATAACCCTCTACGGCTTTGAGTCGCGCGAAGCCGGACAGATTTTTGACACTCTGTTGTCGGTCACTGGCGTGGGTCCCCGGTCGGGTCTCGCCGTTCTCTCGCAACTCACGCCCGCCCAGGTGTTTGACGCGGTGGCCAACGACGACGACGCGGCGTTTACTCGGGTGTCAGGCATCGGACCAAAGACCGCCAAACTTATTTGCCTACAGTTGGCCGGTCGCCTTGATGCGGTCATGGTGGGGGAGACTCGGCTCGGTTCGGAAACCCGAGGCTCGTCGGGAGATGCCGTTGTGGCAGCTCTGGTCGGGTTGGGGTGGGCAGAGAGATTGGCACGCGAGACCGTGAGCGGGCTCGACACGCAGGGAAAGACAACCTCACAAATCTTGCGTGATGCCTTGGCTGTGATGGCGCGGCAACCGTGAGCGACGAGTCTGTGCTTTCCACGGTGCCTGCCGACGACGCCGAGCGTCAGTTTGAGAGCGCACTGCGCCCCACGAG
>DBCH01000113.1:0-4816 GCA_002292955.1 Microbacteriaceae bacterium UBA963
ACAGCTTGGTCACCGCGGTGTCGAGCATTACCGACGCTGCGGGCGCACACGTGGTCACCGCCACGTCGACACTCGTGGTGAGGGCGGACGACTAATGCCCACCCTCGAGCAGTTAGCCGTGGGCGACGAGGTTGCCGCGGCCACATATCGCTTCACGCGCGATTCACTTGTGCGTTACGCCGGCGCCTCGGGAGACTTCAACGACATTCACTACCGCGATGACGTGGCCGTTGCGGTGGGATTACCGGGTGTCTTGGCGCACGGCATGCTCACTATGGGCGTTGCCGTTCAACCCGTTGTTGAGTGGCTGGGCGACCCGGGACGCGTGCTCGGCTACCAGGTAAAGTTCACGCGACCGGTCCTCGTCGACCCCGTTGACGGCGCCGAGATTGCGGTGCTCGCCAAGGTGGGCGCGGTCACTGCCGAGGAGCAGTCCGCTCGCATCGACCTCACTGTCACGTTCAACGGCGACACGGTTCTCGGCAAGGCGCAGGTGCTCGTCTCTTTCGCCACTCCGGCCTGAGGCTCACCGTGACAACGTTTGCCGAACTCACGACCCTCCGGGTGGGCGGGGGAGCGCGCCACTGGATTGATGCGCGCACGAGCGATGACATCGTGTCGGCCGCGTCGGCGGTGCGCCGTTCGGGTGACGACTGGATTGCTCTGGGCGGGGGATCAAACCTGCTGGTGGCCGATGACGAGTTTGACGGCACGGTCATTCGCGTTCTTTCCGAGGGAATTCAGATTGAGAGCGAGGGGGTCGATCACACTCTCGTGCACGTGCAGGCCGGACACTCGTGGGACGACTTTGTGTCGTGGGCCGTGATCAACGGCCTCGGCGGCGTGGAAGCGATGTCGGGAATCCCCGGCACGGTGGGCGCGGCCCCGGTTCAGAACATTGGGGCCTACGGTCAGGAGCTCGCCGAGGTCGTTCACAGCCTCACGTTTTGGGATGAGCAGCGCGATGACGTGGTGACACTCACGAACGCCGATATGGATTTCTCTTTTCGCCATTCCATTCTCAAGGGCGCGCGTCGGGGAATCGTGCTCGATATCACGTTCGCGTTGAGTCGCGTGGGCACGGGGCCTGAGGCCCTGAGCCGGCCAATCATGTTTGAGCAGCTGGCCTCTGCCCTGGGGGTTGCCATGGGCGCTAGCCAGCCACTGGGAGCCGTGCGCGACCGCGTTATGGCGCTGCGACGCAGCAAGGGCATGGTGCTCGATGCCAACGACGCCGACACTTTCAGCGTGGGCTCATTCTTTGTGAACCCCATTGTGAGCGAACGTTTTTCGCGCACACTACCCGCAGACGCCCCGCGCTATCCCGTGGGAGAGGAAGAGCCGCCGCGCTACCTCGCCCCGGGCGAGGAGGTTCCCCCACTGTCAACGCAGCCTCGGGCCATAAAGCTGAGCGCAGCCTGGCTCATTGAACAGTCGGGCGTGCGCAAGGGATTTGCTCTCCCCGGGTCCGGTGCGGGTATCTCAACAAAGCACTCACTCGCCATCACGAATCGTGGCACCGCTTCGGCCGATGATGTCTTGCAGTTGGCGAAGTACGTGCAGTCGATGGTGCAGTCAACTTTTGGAGTGCTGTTGCTGCCTGAGCCCACTCTTGTGGGACTCAGCCTGTAGGCAGCCCTTAAGAGAAAAGCTTCTGGAGGCGCTGCACGCCCTCCAGGAGAGGCCCGTCGCCCAGCGCATAACTAAAACGCAGATAACCGCTGGGGCCAAAGGCTTCACCGGGTACCGCGGCCACCTCGGCCTGGTCAAGGATCAGATCTGCCAGCTCGAGCGAAGTCGTGGGGGTGACCCCACCCCACGTCTTGCCCAGGAGCCCGGTGACGTCGGGGTAGACGTAAAACGCGCCCTGGGGCGTGGGAGTGGTGATTCCCGGAATCTTGTTGAGTTCGCTCACCATCACCCGACGGCGGCGGTCGAACGCGGCCAGCATTTCTGCCACGCAGTCTTGAGGCCCGGTAAGTGCGGCCAGCGCGGCGCGCTGCGAAATGTTCGACACGTTGCTCGTGAGGTGTGACTGCAGGTTGGCTGCGGCTTTCATGGCGTCGGCCGGCCCGACCATCCAGCCCAAGCGCCAGCCCGTCATGGCGTAGGTCTTGGCAACACCATTGACGAGAATCGTTCGGTCGGCGAGCGAGGGCACAGCCTCCACGATCGACACGGCGCGCACGCCGTCGTACGTGAGGTTCTGGTAGATCTCATCCGCAACAATCCAGAGGCCGTGGGCATCGGCCCATTCGCCAATGGCGCGAACCTGATCGGGCGAGTAGACGGCACCCGTGGGGTTTGAGGGCGAAACAAACAGTAAGACCTTAGAGCGCGGAGTGCGGGCGGCCTCGAGCTGATCGACCGTGACCAAATACTCTTGCTCCGCACCGGCAAACACGTCGACCTGAACGCCACCGGCCAACGCGATGGCTTCCGGGTAGGTGGTCCAGTAGGGCGTGGGCACGAGCACCTCGTCCCCCGGATCCAGCAGGGTGGCAAATGCCTGGTAGACGGCCTGCTTGCCGCCGTTGGTCACCACCACCTGTGATGCGGCGACCTCGAGGCCGCTGTCGCGCTTCGTCTTCTCGGCAATCGCCTCGCGCAGTTCAGGAAGTCCGGCCGCCGGGGTATAGCGGTGGTTTTTGGGGTCGCGCACGGCGATGAGGGCCGCTTCCACAATGTGCTCGGGGGTGGGAAAGTCGGGTTCCCCCGCCGCGTAACTGATCACCGGCCGGCCGGCAGCTTGCAACGACTTGGCTTTGGCATCCACCTTGAGCGTTGCCGATTCGGCAATAGCAGAGATTCGTCGCGAGATGCGGTGAGCGCTAGTCATCCAACTAGCCTAGACGAGCCGGACGCTTTGCTACCGGAGTGCTTTGTCGCCTACACTGGCGGATGGTGGTTGACATAAGCCATGATTTCGTGCGCCCAAAACGCAAGTAATTGGTTTGTGCGTTTACTCCCTCGGGACGTCGCTAGAAATCGATGTTCGGATTATGTCGCCAGCGCGTATTCATGAGGAATACACCAAGGGCGGTGGCTCAATTGGTAGAGCAGCGGTCTCCAAAACCGCAGGTTGCAGGTTCGAGTCCTGTCCGCCCTGCTGAAATCGAAAGGTAAGAAAAATGGCACGCAGTTACGCCGACGAACCCGGTGAGGATGTCGTCGCGCGCGCAAAGGCAGATAGCGCCGCGCGCCGCAACCCGTTTAGCCGGCTTGCCCTCTTCATTCGCCAGGTTCTGGCCGAACTCAAGAAAGTCGTCACGCCCACCCGCAAGGAGCTCTGGAGCTTCATCGTGGTGGTGCTCGTGTTTGTGATCATCGTCATGGCCATTGTTGGCGTGCTCGACTGGTTGTTCGGTTGGGTTGTCCTCTACGTCTTTGGCAACGGTCCCGTGGCCTAGGCCCCTCATTTTTTGACCATTTCACCCCACATCGGAAGAAGCAACACACGTGACTGAATCAGCCCGCGAAGACGAGCAGCAGCTCGAAGCCGCCCTCGACGCCCTCGCCGAGGCCGTGGACACCGGCACGGTTGACGCCGAGCAGGTCGCCGAGATCTCCGACACCGATGCCGACGCGCTGATCGACGACGCCCTCGAGATCGACTCGGTCGAAGAGGCCGTCGCCATGGTTGAAGCCATTGATGACGAGCAAGAGGTTGCCGAGACCGAGCACCCGGGCGAGACCGAGCACGTTGACGCGCAAGACGACCCCTACGCCGCCTTTGAGGCCGAGCTGCGCACTTTGTCGGGCAAGTGGTACGTCATTCACTCCTACGCCGGTTTTGAGCGCAAGGTGAAGCAGAACATTGAGAACCGCAAGGTGTCGATGGCTCTGGCCGACTTCATCCATCAGATTGAAGTGCCCATGGAAGACGTGGTCGAGATCAAGAACGGCCAGCGCAAGATGGTCACGCGCGTGCGCATCCCCGGATACGTTCTCGTGCGCATGGACCTCAACGAAGACAGCTGGTCGTGTGTGCGTCACACCCCCGGCGTCACGGGCTTCGTGGGCAACGCTCACAACCCCACACCGCTGCGCTTCCAGGAAGCCTTCAACATGCTCAAGAGCCTGGTTGAGGTCAAAGACCTGCCGACCCAGAAGGCCGTTTCCGCCAAGGGCGGCATCGCCGTGGCACGCACGCCCATTGCCGAGATCGACTTCGAGGTGGGCGAGACCATCATCATCAAGGAAGGTTCGTTCGCCGGTCTTCCCGGATCCATCAGCGAGATCAAGCCCGAGAGCGGCAAGCTCATTGTGCTTGTGTCGCTCTTCGAGCGTGAGACGCCCGTTGAGCTCAGCTTTGGACAGGTCGAAAAGCAGTAGATAGCCTTGTCACAGATCACCGCGGTTGACGTCAGGTCAACTGGCGGGAGAGCGGCCCGGAACCCCGGGCAGTTCGAACCCCTAAAGAAAGAATAGAAATGGCACCGAAAAAGAAGGTAGTGGGTCTGATCAAGCTTCAGATCCAGGCCGGTGGCGCTAATCCTGCTCCGCCCGTTGGTCCCGCACTGGGTCAGCACGGCGTGAACATCATGGATTTCTGCAAGGCCTACAACGCTGCTACCGAAGCACAGCGCGGAAACATTATCCCCGTCGAGATCAGCGTCTACGAAGACCGCTCGTTCGACTTCATCCTCAAGACCCCACCGGCATCGCAGCTCATTAAGAAGGCTGCGGGCGTGGGCAAGGGATCCTCCACGCCGCACACCGTCAAGGTGGCCAAGCTCACCGACGCTCAGGTGTCGGCGATTGCCGAGCAGAAGATGGCCGACCTCAACGCGAACGACCTTGAGGGCGCCAAGAA
>DBCH01000113.1:4948-5303 GCA_002292955.1 Microbacteriaceae bacterium UBA963
AGAGGGCAAGTTCTACACTCCCGCCGAAGCCGTTGCGCTCGCGCGCGAGACGGGTTCTGCCAAGTTTGATTCCACCGTTGAGGTAGCACTCAAGCTCGGTGTTGACCCCCGCAAGGCCGACCAGATGATTCGTGGAACCGTAATCCTGCCGCACGGCACGGGTAAGACGGCCCGCGTTGTTGTGTTCGCAACCGGCCCGGCGGCCGAGGCTGCTCTGCAGGCCGGCGCCGACGAGGTGGGTGGCGACGAACTCATTGAGAAGATCGCTAACGGCTACACCGCGTTCGACGCCGCTGTGTCGACCCCGGAGCTCATGGGTAAGGTGGGTCGTCTCGGAAAGGTGCTCGGTCCTCGT
>DBCH01000091.1 GCA_002292955.1 Microbacteriaceae bacterium UBA963
TACCTATGAGTGCATCGGTGACCGAGGACATGATTGTGTCCACAACCGCAGGGCGGGTTCAGGGCGACCGCGTGGGTCACTGCGCGCGCTGGCGAGGAATCCCGTATGCCACCCCGCCCGTGGGAGACCTGCGCTACCGCTCACCCCAGCCCGCCAAGAAGTGGCGTGATGTTCGCAGCGCTCTCGCTTTTGGCAACGTCGCACCACAGCCACCGACCAAGGTGATTCCTCTTCCGCCGCACCTCGTGCAAAGTGAGGACTGCCTCAGCCTTAACGTGTGGGTACCGGAGGCTGCCCTGACCGACGGTCGCCCCCGACCGGTCATGGTGTGGCTGCATGGTGGGGCCTACTTCATCGGGTTCTCCGCGCAGCCCATTTACAACGGGCAGGCGCTCGCCGAAGACGGTGACGTGATTGTGGTCACGCTCAACTACCGCCTTGGCGCGTTCGGCTTTCTTGATTTCCGCGAGTTTTTGGGGTCATCGGCCGAGACAAACCTAGGGCTGCGCGACATCCTGTTGGCACTGCAGTGGGTGCGCGACAACATTGCTGCGTTCGGCGGCAATCCCGACAACGTCACGCTGTTTGGTGAATCGGCTGGTGGCGGTTGCGTCACCACGCTCATGACGATGCCCGCAGCCAAGGGGCTCTTTCACCGAGCCATCGCTCAGAGCCCTCCCGTCACCAGCGTGTACGGTCCGAGCCGCGCCGCGATCATTGCCGGGGCTTTCCTCGAGTTGGCGGGCGTGAACCCAGACCGCGCGGCCACCGACCTGCGCAAGACGGATGCCCACGCCCTTGCGTCACACACACTTGAGCTGCTCAACCATGTGGCCACGACCATGCCCGGCAGTGTCGCGTTTGCGCCTGTCGTCGACGGCGACGTGGTACACGAAGAGCCCCTTGTGGCTTTCCAGGCGGGACGCGCGCATCGCGTGCCGCTCATCATCGGTACCAACAAAGACGAGGCCTCACTGTTCAAACTGATGAAATCACCGTTGATGCCCATCAGTAAAGACTCGGTTGAGCGCATGTTCGAGCTGGTGTCGGACGACAATCCCGCGGTCGATGTGACGCTTGCTGACATCTCGGGCGTTTACCGCGGCTACCCTCGTCAGAAAGCGTGCATGGGAATTTCGCGCGACGCCGGCTTCAGAATGCCCTCCATCTGGGCGGCCACCGCGCACAGCGCTTTTGCGCCCACGTGGATGTATCGCTTTGATCAGTCCCCGCCGCTCATGAAGCTGATGGGCTTAGGGGCAATGCACGCCACCGAGTTGCCCTACGTGTTCGGCACGTTGCCCACCAAGGTCGGTAAGAAAGATCTAGCGTTTCGCCTCGGTGGGCTGACTGCCGCCCGCCGCACCATGGATCGAATGCACGAACACTGGCTGTCGTTTGCGCGCACAGGCGACCCCGAGGCGAGCGCGAGTCGGCCGTGGCCTCAGTATCGCGCGAAGACGCGCTCGACGCTCATCATCGACGTCACAGACACCGTGGTGAATGACCCCGATGCCGACGTGCGCCGCGCGTGGGGCGACGTGCCCTTCGGCTACAACTAGCCGTCAATTGAGCTTGTGGCCGTCGATTGAGCTTGCGGCCGTCGATTGAGCTTGCGGCCGTCGATTGAGCTTGTGGCCGTCGATTGAGCTTGCGGCCGTCGATTGAGCTTGTCGAAATCAGGCCTAGCGGAAATTCACGAACTGAATTGCTACCGGAAAGTCTTCGCCCTTGAGCATGGCCATGGTTGCCTGCAGGTCGTCACGACTCTTCGACGAGACGCGAATTTCATCGCCCTGAATCTGTGACTTCACCGACTTGGGCGCCTTCTCGCGGATGGCCGTATTGACCAACTTGGCGTTGGGCTGATCGATGCCCTCTTTCATGCGCGCCTCAATGCGGTATTCCTTGCCGCTGGGAAAAGGTTCCCCGGCATCCAACTGGCGCAGGGTGATGCCGCGCTTGATGAGTTTGGCTTCGAACACTTCGAGAACGGCCTTGACGCGCTCTTCGGAGTTGGCCTTCATGAGGAACTTCTCGCCCGATTTCTCTAGTGACGCACCAACGCCTTTGAAGTCGTAGCGCTGGTCGATTTCTTTGGTCGCCTGGTTGAAGGCGTTGTCGACCTCCATGGGGTCAACTTTGCTCACGATGTCGAATGTGGAATCTGCCATGCCTCCATCGTATTCATCCCACGGGAGGATTCACGTGACAACCTCACTCGCGTAAACGGCATTCGCTTCAGCTTGGGTGAGCCCTCAGGTTCTCAACAGGCCCAGCCGTCAGAATGATGGGGTGGCCTCGCGAATCGTTCGACGCAACCGCACGATTGCGGTGGGGGCCCTCGTTGTGCTCGTCACGATTTTCATCGTTTCCCTGGCGTCGTGCGGATCGGGCGGTTCCACAAAGCGCTCACCGCTGATGCCCGTGGGTGCACCCCTGCCGCCATTCGATCAATCGCTCACGGACGAGAGTGTGCGCACCGTTCCTCTCGTTTCGGTGGTTGACGCGGCGTGGGTCACCGACACGGCAGAAAAAACCGGCATTCCGTCGCGGGCGCTCGCGGCATACGCGGGTGGCGCCGTTCGCATGGCCCTCACGTGGCCGGAGTGCGGCCTGACGTGGAACACTCTTGCCGGCATTGGTTGGGTGGAGTCGCACCACGGCGAGCTATTTGGGGATTACATCGATGACGACGGCTTCATGAGCGTTCCCATTTTTGGCGTGCCACTCGTGGGCGACGGCACCATGAACATTCCCGACTTTGACGACGGCAACTTCGACGGTTCCGCGGAGTACGACCGGGCCGTGGGGCCGATGCAGATTATTCCCCAGACCTGGGCTGCGTGGAATGTCGACGCCAACGGCGATGGCAACCCCGACGGGCAGCAGATCGATGATTCGGTTGTGGCAGCGGCAAATTACCTCTGCCATTCCTCCACGTCAATGACAACCCCAGAGGGTTGGCGGCAGGGCCTGTGGGGCTATAACCAACTTGATTCTTACGCGGATGATGTGCGCGATAAAGCCGACGAGTACGCAGCCGCCATCGGTATTCGTTAGGGGCGCGTGGTAACTCGGGGTTGCCTCGGAAAAACATGCCCGGGTTTAACTACACAAAAGTTAATTCTGGGTTAGCATGGGCGTATCCGCTTAGAGAAGCTATAGGAGCTCATCTCATGTCACGACGCAAAACCACCACTACTACCCTGTCTGCATCGCTCACGGCCGCGGGACTCATTGTGCTGGGGGCAGGACTCACCGCCCCGGCACAAGCAGTTGATCCACTGCCGTCGACGGACAAAATGTATGTCCTCAGTTGCCCCACATCTACCTACGACGGGGCCACTAGTACATCGACCTTGTTCTACAACGACCTTACGACTCCGCTCAACTCGATGCAGTTGTTTAGCGTTGACCCGGTTACCGCGGAAGCGACGCCCATTGGCGACGGTTCGGGCTCGAACGTCCAGATTACGACTGGCTCGGCTTCGTGGTCGAGTTCGTGCGACTCGGAACCAGCGTGGGACCCCGTGACGCAAACCGCCTACTTTGGAGCGCTCCTCTTCAATTCCGGTTCCGGTAGTCGGTTTCTCATGACCATTGATTTGGAAACGGGTGAGTCAACCCAGGTCGGCGAGTTCACAGGATTCGTTCCGGGCACTGACGATTGCGGTAGCGACTTCCAGAGCCTCGCAATTGGATCAAATGGGGCGGCGTATGTCTTCGATTCAAACGCCTGCCTTTACTCGCTGAACCTTGCGACTGCCCAGGTGACGTATATCGGAGGTGGGGCCAACGGTGCGGCGGGACGCTACTACCCGCAACCGTTTTCGCTCGACCCGGCAACGCAAGTGTGGCAGGCGCTCGATATCGAGGACGGATTCCTGAGCTCGGTTGATGTCACCACGGGAAACATGTCGGCAACCGGACCGGCCGTGGTCTTCAACGATGATTACGACCCCATGTCGATGGAGTTCGACTCGGCGGGACGAGGTTGGGTATTCAACGATGAGTCAGTACCTGGAGTGAAGGTGTCCGAACTGTACGCGCTCAATCCGGCTAACGGCGCAGTGACACTGGTGGGCGAACCGTTCACCGACGCCGACGGTGCCTTCGCTTCGAGCGCTCTGCTCATCACTGCGCCGGCGCCTCAGCTACCCGACACGGGCCTCGGCGAATCGGCAACGTGGATCTGGGGAATCGTCGGCAGTTCACTCCTTGCTGCCGGTATCGCGCTGGCCGTGATTCGACGCCGACTCACCTAGCGTCGCTTCAGGAATCACCGTGAGTTGGGGCCCGGCAACATGCCGGGCCCCAACTTTTTGGCACACGTTGAGCGGTGGCCTGACGGATTTTCGGTTACGGGTTGCGTGCCAGTAGTCTTGTCGGGCACAGGCTTCGCCCGGTACTCGGGACGAGATGTGCAGCCGGCGAGTTACCCTAGCGGCCAAAGGGATCTGACTGTAAATCAGACGGCTCAGCCTTCGGGGGTTCGAATCCCTCACTCGCCACAAATTTCAGGAGCCCCCATTTAGGGGGCTTTTGAAATTTCCGGCTCGTTCGATGGGAATTCGAACCCGGGTTCGTTGGGCCCCCGATTCAAGGCGACGCACTGCGTCGCATCGGGGACCCTCACTCGCCACATGATGCGCGCCACTAGGGGAGTCGAATCCCCGACGCCTGGGGACCCTCACTCGCCACATGATGCGCGCCACTAGGGGAGTCGAATCCCCGACCGCTGGGGGCCCTCACTCACCACTTCGCGCGCGGCACCAGGGGACTGGAATCCCCCCCGCAACACTCTGAGTCAAGTCCCTGACGCCCTCGTGCTATCTCTCTGGTTGTGACTTGAGGGTGTGGGTGTCAAAATCGAAGGACAAGAACTTTGATCTCCTTCACCGTTGAAGAAATCTGAGAAGAGGAACCCGTCATGAGCGAAAAAACCACCAAGATCCGAGCCGCCGTTCTTCGCGAACTGCCCGGTAAGTGGACCATCGAAGACCTCGAGCTGAGTGCACCGAAGCCCGGCGAGGTTCTGGTGAAGGTCATGGCCGCGGGCCTCTGTCACTCCGACGATCACCACCGCTCGAACGACCTCCCGCTGCCCAACCTGCCCGCAGTCGTTGGCCACGAGGGTGCCGGGGTCATCGTTGCTCTCGGCGAGGGCGTCACCGATCTCGAGGTTGGCGACCACATCGTCTGCTCGTTCATTCCTTCGTGCGGCAAGTGCAAGTGGTGCTCCCTGGGCATGCAGAACCTCTGCGACTTCGGCCGTTTCATTCTTGAGGGGACTCAGATTGACGGCACCTTCCGCATCAAAGACGCCGACGGCAAAGACGTTGCCACCTCGGCCATGCTCGGTACGTTCTCGAATTTCCAGATCATGGATCAGTCCTCGGTGATCAAGGTCGACAAGGACGTTCCCTTTGAGGTGGCGTGCCTGGTCGCTTGTGGCGTTCCCACGGGCATTGGTTCGGCGCGCAACATGGCCAACGTTCAGGTCGGCGACATCGTTGTGGTTGTGGGCATCGGCGGAATCGGAATCAATGCGGTTCAGGGTGCAGCTATGTCAGGCGCTCAGCGTGTCATCGCGGTTGACCCCATTGAGTACAAGCGCACGCGTGCTCTGGAGTTTGGCGCCACAGAAGCTTTTGCAACCATCGCCGAGGCTGAGAAATTCGCTAAGTCGCTCACCAACGGTCAGGGCGCCGACTCAGCAATCGTCACCGTCGGCGTGATTACGAGTGAGATTGTTGCTCAGACGTACGCGACAATCCGCAAGGCGGGAACGCTCGTGGTGACCGCCATGGGCAATCACGCAGAGGAACTCTCGGGCATCAACCTGTTCGACCTTGCCATGATGCAGAAGCGCATCCAGGGCAACGTTTACGGAGGATGGTCACCTCGCGTGGCGGTGCCCATTCTTCTCGACATGTACAAGCGCAAGGAGATCAAGCTCGACGAGCTCATCACCCGCACCTACAAGATCGATGAGATCAATGAGGCTTACGACGACATGCGCAACGGAAAGAACATTCGCGGCGTCATCGTTCACGAGCACTAAATCGTTGGCTGAGGCCGGGGGCGCGCAGGCACCCTCGGCCTTTGTCTTTGCTCCGAAAGGGTCGCCGGCAAGCTTCGCCCCTGCTCACCGAATGTAGTCTTTTGGCATGCGACTCATCGGCGTCTACAACGCGAATGGCGGTCTGGCTGGCGAGCTCAGCTACTTCTTCGGCCACCTGTTTGGCCGCGTTGAGTGCAAGCTGTGCGACATCACCCACTCAACCTTTACCAAGCGGTCCGAGTGGACGGCAATGGAAGCGCGTCTTCGCGACGAACTGGATATCGAGTTCGTCCTGGTACATCGCAATGAACGCACCGAGGCGCAACATGCGGCCAGTGAAGGTCGCGAGCCCTGCGTTCTCATTGAGGACAACGCCGGTCAACTCAGCATGATTCTCGATTGGACCGACCTCAAGCTCGCTAAGGGCAGTGTGTCGGATTTCGAGCAAGCCGTTCGCGCCAAGTTGCTTATGTACTGACGTCACGCTGCCTCGTATCGCACGCCCTGCTGTTACCGCAGCGAGGCGAGAACTGTGTCAATCACCGAAACCCACGCACCGTTCGGCAGGCGCTCGCCAGACACGTCATCGACGGCGCGGCCCAGGGAGTAAGCCTGTAAGAAAACCGCAACCGCTCGCGGATCAAGGCTTTCTTTGACCCAGCCCTTGTGTTGCGCCAGTGCGACGGCTTCTCCCATGGACTGAGTGAGTCGGTCTTGTTCGCGAGCGAGGACCTTGGCAAATTCCTCATCTGATCTAGCCAGAGAGATGAGGCGCGCACGCTCGGCGCGTACCGGAGCACGCTCGGGTACCTGCGTCATGGCGCTGAGGTGGCTGATTCGCTCCCAGTAGTCGTCTTTTGAGGTCGCCGATTCGGCAATCTGCATCATGGCCGCAGCGTCGTTGACCACGTTCAGCGCGAATCGGCGCAGTAACGCCGCATGAATGAGCGAGGGGTAGTCGCCAAAGTGATGATAGAGGGACCCCCGGGAAACACCCGATTTCCGCAAAACGTCGTCAACAAAAATGTCGTTGGGGTTCTCGCCGTCGAGCATCACCGAAACTGCGTCAAGGAGCTTGACGGCAGTGGGGTGAGTGTGGCCAGACATATGGCTGCCTTAGGTGATTGTTGTGATGTCGAAATACTCAGTCATTTGTTAACTTACCCACTTCACCAAACGCGGCATTCAACCCCGCTAGCGTTAAATGTCATAACTAGATACGATATATAGACGGGCCGATACCGTTCGAAGAAGAGCTCCCAGATAAGGAAGCCATGAAACTCTCTACACGACTCACCGTTGCAATGACCCTCATCGCCACGACATCTGCAGCCACACTCTTCGTGGCCACTCCGGCTCACGCCGTTTCTGCTGTCTCCTGGTCGGACACGTCCATAACGAATGGTGAATCCACCGCACTCGTTTACACAATGGGCGGCACCTCCAGTTATGCGGCGCAGTGGTACGACGACGTCTATGTGGGTTGTTTCTGGAAGAGCAGTGCAAGTCAGAACTTACCCATCACCTATGAGGCGGCCCGCACGACCACTTCGCAGGCCACCACGTGGTGGATCGGACTTTATGCAACCGACTGCAGATCGGCGCAACCTCTCAAGACCGACGCGTATTCTTATAGCGAGCTCACGCTGACACCTGCCGGACCTTACGGGCCGGATACCGTTACGGCAAGCGACACGACAGAGACCAGCATCACGTTGAATTGGACGGCAGATTCTTACGCCACCGGATATTTCGTATACCGGGACGGCGAACTGATTGCCACACTTGGCGCAAGCGACGTGCAGTATCTCGTCAGCGGGCTGACCGCGGGCACGAGCTATTCATTCGAGGTCGTGGGCTTTAACGATGACTTCGGTGGTGAAGGCACAACTGTCACGCTTTCCACTGCTAAGCCTGAGTTGCCAGACACCGGGCTAGACATCGCCTCGGCGGGACTGTTGGCGCTCGCAACGGCATTTGTTCTCTCTCTCGCTGGACTGCTCGCCGTCCGGGCTCGTCGTCAACTAAGCGTGCGTGCAGTGGACCACAGGGTCTCGGTGCGAATGCGCGAACTCGACGCGAGGCTCAGTCGCATGGAGGAGAGCGTTCGTCGCCGTCGCAGCTAGACCATGGATTCCTAGCCGGGTTTTCTCTTGTCAGCGGAACGCCCGCGGCGAGACTGGCACTTGCTTGGCGAGCGAAGAAAAGAGTCGGGTCCTTCCCGTAAAATCGAGGTATGGCATTCATCGAGGCGATTGATCTCGTCAAGACTTATTCCCCCAAGGGTTCGCCCGAAGTGCGGGCCCTCGATGGGCTCAACCTCGAGGTTCAGCAGGGTAGCGTCACGGCCCTCCTGGGACCCAACGGCGCGGGAAAAACAACCACCGTCAAGGCGCTCACCACGCTGATCAAGCCCGACTCCGGCTCGGCATTCATTGACGGCGTGGATGTCTTTGCTGAGCCGCAGGCCATCCGGCGCATGATTGGTGCGAGCGGACAGTACGCCGCCGTTGACCAGAACTTGACCGGCCTGGAGAATCTCGTGATGGTGGGCAGGCTCTACCACCTGGGCGCCCGCGTTGCTCGCCAGCGAGCCAAGGAACTTATCGAACTCTTCGACCTCACTGAAGCACAGAATCGCACGGTCAAGGGGTACTCGGGCGGTATGCGTCGTCGCATCGACCTTGCTGGCGCGCTCGTGATTCGGCCACCCGTGCTTTTCTTGGACGAACCCACCACGGGACTCGATCCCCGCAGCCGCATCGGCCTGTGGGAGGTCATCGAGCAATTGGTGAACGACGGCACAACGGTTCTGCTCACTACGCAGTACCTCGAAGAAGCCGACCGCTTGGCCGATTCCATCTCCGTGATCGACAACGGACGGGTGATTGCCAAGGGCACGGCCGACGAACTCAAGGCCTCGGTCGGCGGACTTCGTGTCGCCGTGACGGTAGTGGACGACGTCCAGATTGATGCGGCCCGCGCAATTCTGAATCGATTCGGTTCCGGTGAGTCGGCCGTCCTCAACGGACGCACGCTCGTGGTTCCCGTAAGCGATGGACCTGCGGCACTAGCGGCCATTGTGAGTGCCGCGGCAACCGAGGGCATCGGCCTGCACGATGCCGGCATGCGTCGACCCACCCTTGACGACGTGTTCCTGCAACTCACCGGCCACGCCGCGGAAACCGACGACGCCGAAAAGGAGAGTGCGGCATGACCAGCACCCTGAAGCCCATTCCGGGAAACGCCGTCTCGCGGTTTTTCAGCGACGGCGCGGTAACCACCTGGCGAAATCTCATGAAGATCATGCGCGTGCCAGAGATTCTTCTCTTCAGCCTGATTCAGCCCATCATGTTTGTGCTTCTGTTTACCTTTGTATTTGGCGCCGCAATCGACATTCCGGGCGAAGGCTACACGTCGTTCTTGATGGCCGGCATCTTTGCCCAGACGGTCGTATTTGGTTCCACCTACTCAGGCTCGGCCATGGCCCAAGACCTCAAAGACGGCATCATTGACCGCTTTCGCACGCTGCCCATGAGTGGCGCCGCCGTATTGGTGGGTCGCACCAACGGCGACCTGCTCATCAACACTCTGTCGATGCTCGTCATGATGGGAACCGGGCTGCTCGTGGGCTGGAGAGTCAACTCGTCTCCGCTCGAGTTCCTTGCCGGGGTTGGGCTCCTGCTGTTGTTCTCGTATGCCTTCTCCTGGGTCATGGCCTTCTTGGGAATGTCGGTCAAGAGTCCCGAAATCATTAACAACGCCTCGTTCTTGATTCTTTTCCC
>DBCH01000060.1 GCA_002292955.1 Microbacteriaceae bacterium UBA963
CGCACGGTGTTCTTCTCCGGCCTCACGGTAGCCGTGGTTCTCGCGTCCATGGTGATTTTCCCGCAGTACTTCTTGCGTTCGTTCGCCTACGCCGGAGTGGGCGTGGTGGTGGTGGCCGTCTTCGGCGCACTCGTGGCCCTGCCCGCCATGCTCGCGCTGCTGGGCGATCGCGTGAACAAGCTCAGGGTGCTCCGCCGTAATCTTGCCCCCAAAGACACCGGGGGCTGGAGCAACGTCTCGCGCTGGGTGATGCGGTGGGCAGTTCCCGTGTTCGTGGTGACAGCCTTGGGCATGGGCGCCCTGATGAGCCTCGGCGCCGGAGTCAAGTTCGGCCTTGTCGACGAGCGCATTCTGCCCGCATCGGACCCGGTGGCCATCTCGAGCGAAATTGTGCGGGAACGTTTTGACGGACAAGAGTCGAAGCCGGTGGAGATTATTCTCACGGGAGCTTCCGAGCAGGAGGTCGCTGACTACGCAGTGGAACTCAGCAAGCTCGACAACATCACGCGTGTGCAGTCTGCTGCGGGCGTCACCGTCGACGGCCAAACAGACCCGCGGGCGGCGAGCGCTTTTGCCGACTACGCCCTGGGCGACAAACAGCGCATCGTTGCCGTGCACGATGTAGAGGCCCGCAGCAACGACGGCATCACGGTGACGCAGAACATTCGCGCGCTCGAGACGCCCTTCACCGTGCAAGTCGGTGGCATTGCCGCCGACTACACCGATTCGCTCGATGCCATCACGGCCAAGCTGCCGTGGCTTGTCCTGTGGGTGTTTGCTGCCACCCTGATTTTGCTGTTCCTCTTTACCGGCAGCATCCTGCTGCCGTTGAAGGCGTTCTTGTTCAACATCATGTCGCTCGGCGCCACCCTGGGCTTCCTCACCTGGGTATTCGTGGGCGGTCACCTGCAGTGGCTGATCGGCGATTTCACCACCACGGGTAGCATCGACGCGTCCAACATCATTTTGATTGCCGTCGTGACGTTCGGTCTGTCGATGGACTACGAGCTGTTCCTGCTCAGCCGCATCAAGGAGCAACACGATGCCGGCATGAGCACCGAGGACTCGGTGGCCGTCGGCCTCCAGCGCAGTGGGCCCATCATCACTGCTGCCGCCCTCGTGCTGGCCGCCAACTTTTTACCGCTGGCCATCTCGGGAATCTCGAGCATCAAGATGCTCGCGCTCGGCATCTCGTTTGCCATCATTCTCGATGCCACCGTGGTGCGCGCCCTTTTGGTTCCCTCACTCATGAAGCTGTTCGGCAGCGCCAACTGGTGGGCGCCCGGCTGGATGCGCCGGATCTACAACAAGATCGGGCTCTCGCACTAAGGCCCGAAGGCCTGATTTCGCCGAACGCGCACTAACTCGGTTACAAGCTCGGCCGGCAGGGGTTGATCGACCGCAAACCGCAAGGTGCCGGTTGACCAGTCGAAGCCAGCGAGTTGATTGGCCAGGACAGGCAACACTTTTCCCGAGTGCGGAAAGTAACTCAGGTGATTCTTAAACGCGCCGAACCCGGCAAGAACCTTGCCGTCGAGCCGAAATGCGGGCATGCCGTAGCTGATGCACTCCTCGGCCAGAGGAATCGCCGCGCGAATCCGCTCACGCACGGCCTGCAATGTGGCGCGCTTGGTGGCGTCTAACTCGGCGAGGTACGAATCAATGGAGTCGTAGGTCACGCTAAGAGCGTAGAGCTTTGGCGCAACCTCAGGCTCCGCTGACGCCGAAGAGAAGCCCGACACTGTACGTTGCCGCCACCGCTATGGCTCCCAGAATGAGTTGACGCAGCGCACTGCGCCACCAGAGTTTTCTCGTAAACCGAGCCGTGAGTCCGCCGGCAATAAGGAGTCCGACTGCGCCAACGGCGAGTCCCGCAGCCAGGGAATCAAACCCAAAGGCATAGGGAATCAGCGGGATGAAAGCCCCCGAGGCAAACGTGGCGAAGGATGACACCGCGGCAACCCAGGGAGACGGCTTCGTCTCAGGGTCCAGGCCGAGCTCATGGGTGATGTGCAGACGGGGTGCATTTTCATTGTTTTTGTGCACCTCTTTGGCGGCCACCTCCGCGGTCTTGGTGGACATTCCCATGGACACGAACGCGACTTTCAACTCGTTCTGTTCCCCCGCGGGATTGCGTTGATGGGCCGCTCGCTCAATGGCCAGTTCCGAATCGACCTGTTCATTCTGGGTTTTCACTGAGGTGTACTCGCCCAACGCCATCGAGAAAGATCCCGCGACGAGCCCGGCCACACCGGTGAGAACAACGGTTGACGATGAGGCGCCGGCGGCGCCGATACCGGCGATGAGGGCGATGTTCGACACGAGTCCGTCCATGGCCCCGAACACCGAGGCCCGGAGCCATCCGCCGGAAACATCGGGATGTTTGTGATCGTGCTCATGTGGGGCGCGGTGGTTGGCTTCGTCCATGTCACACTCTTCTCAGTCTTCGCCCATATTGCCACACCTGTCGCGCCTCAGAATCCTGCCTGAAGCGCCATCACGCCCGGAAAAACCGCAAACAAAATCGTCACCGGCAGAATCATAAAGACGAGGGGAACGAGCATTCCCACCTCCTGCTTGCTCGCGCGTTCGATCAGCAGGCGGGCGCGGGCGGCTTCGAGGGCATCCACCTCATCTCGCAGGGTGCGTGCCACGGGAGCCCCGGATGCCAGAGTTGAAACGAGCGCGCCGAGCACGCGCGTAACGGCCGGATGCGCCATGCGGTCGGCCGCTGCGGTGAGCGCCACATCGAGAGAGCGGCCGAGCTCTATCTCGGCCATGGCGTGGGAAAGCTCGGCGCACAGTCGGCCGGTTCCTATTCGAGCCACACGATCCACGGCACGGGTGACGGTTTCGCCCGCCTCAACGGCAATGGCGACGAATCCCACAACAATCGGAAGTTCTGCGTCTAAGGCGCGGTGGGCCCGGCGCGCTGCTCGGGTGAGTCGAAATGCCGGATACCCTCCCGCCACCGCGCACCCCGCTGACGCGAACACCACGATGGTGGTCCACGGGGATCCCGCCGCAGTCAGAACGGCACCGGTGGCCGCACCCACCACGAGTCCGAGTGATGCCCGTGCCACGACGCCCTCTCGAAACGCTTGAGCGCTCGCTTCGGATCCGGCAGCCCGGAGGCGCCGATTTAGCCGATCAGCCGGGAGTGGCACAGCCGCCACCGCACGGGCAACGAGCGCCCGATAACCGCCTCGGGCCTGTGCTCGCTCAACCGCGTGCTCGAAGGCGGCCGACGAAATACGCGCCACGCGCGGGGCAACCCGATCCGCGAGTCGCTC
>DBCH01000103.1 GCA_002292955.1 Microbacteriaceae bacterium UBA963
AATCCCCTCGCGAACGCCCGTGCGACCCACTTCAAACTGGGGCTTGATGAGCAGGATGAAGTCGGCATCCGGCGCCGTGGCCCGCAGCGCGGGAATCACGTGGGTGAGCGAGATGAACGAGAGGTCGGCAACCACGATCTCGGCCACGTACTCTTGGCCCAGCAGAGCGTTCAGATTTTCAGACGTGAGCCCCTTGGCGTTGACTCCCTCGATAACTTGCACGCGATCATCACTGCGAATACCGGGGCTCAACTGGGCGCGGCCCACGTCGAGTGCCACCACCTCCGCGGCACCGCGCTCGAGCAGAACCTGGGTGAAACCGCCCGTTGAGGCTCCCACGTCGAGCGCTCGCTTGCCCGACACCGATACGTCAAAAGCATCGAGCGCAGCGATGAGCTTGTGCGCACCGCGGCTCACGTAGTGGTCGAGACCCTCGATGTTGATCTCGGACTCTGCCCCCACCCGAAAGGACGGCTTGATGACCTGGCGGCCGTCCACGCGCACGCGCCCGGCGTCAATGAGTTCCTGTGCGTGGGTTCGTGAACGTGCAAGTCCGCGTGTGGCACACTCCACATCGAGTCGCGCGGTGGCGTCTGTCACGAAAGCCTCACGCGCGCGATGTGTCGCCGCCCTCGAGCCGCTGACGCAGATCTTCGTAAATGGCGCTGTACCCGTTGGCACGGTCGGCCAGTGGCTCACCCTCAACCACCGAAAGCTGCGAAATCAGGGCCGGTTCATTGCCGGTCGTCTGGTCGCTGCTCATGTCTCAAGGTTATCGCCAACGGCAACAATTTCAGATACCGGCAGAGACCACTGTGACACGTGTCCGCCGGCATGTACCCTGAGGTGTTTAGCGAGTGTAGGCCTCGGGCGGCACGGTGAAGCCGTAAATGGCTCGGCCGCTGCGCCAGATCAGCTGACAGGTCGCACGAAGCAAATCGAGACCGGTGCCGGGCTTGTCAATCACGATATCCACGTCGTTTGCCGCCACGTGAACGGTTGCCGTGCCCACGGTGACGGCGCCCTTCTTGGAGACTTCGGTTTCCGGATACGGTTCGAGCAGGTCGCGCAGATCGGCGATGATCAGATCCGGGCGCTGCCCCTCGGGAGCGGCAAGAACTTGTTTTGGGCCGTCGATGCCGGTGAGTACGAGAGCCGAACGCATCTTCGCGCGGTTCGCGCCCAAGATGTCGGTGTCTAGTCGGTCGCCCACGTAGAGGGCGTTGCTGACGTCGAACCGCTTGCGCGCCTCCTCGAAAATCGCCACTTCCGGCTTGCCCGCAACAATGGGCATGCGGCCTGCCGCCAAGTGCACCGCTGAGACGAGTGTGCCGTTTCCCGGCGCCGTGCCACGTTCCACTGGAATCGTCCAGTCCATGTTCGTGGCAATCCACGGGATGCCGTCGGGGTGGGTCTCACTGCGCGCATTGAGTGCGAACGACGCTTCGGCAAGGTGTTTCCAGCCGACATCTGGTGAGAATCCCTGAATCACGGCTGCCGGGGTGTCGAGCGCCGATTCAGTGACGACGAAGCCCGCCTTCACTACCTCGCTGATCAAGCCTTCGCCACCAATGACAAGAATTGTGCTGCCTGAGGGGGCCGCGCTTCGCAGAATCTCCATGGCTGCCTGCGGCGAAGTGACGATATCCTCTGCCGTGCAGGACAGACCGAGATCTCGCAGGTGCGCAGCAACAGACTCATCGGTTCGCGAGGCGTTGTTGGTGATGTAGCCCACACGACGCTCTTTCGCTATCGCGTTGAGGCTTTCGACGGCGTGCGGAATGGCGCCCGGGCCGGCGTAAACGACGCCGTCGAGGTCAGCGAAAAGGGTGTCGACGCCGTCCAACGGAGTGGTCGCAGAAACATTCTGTTTTGAGAATATAGCCACTATTCCGCCACTTTCGCGGGGTCAACATCACCAACTGGCTCGTCTGTAATCTCCTCAGTGGGCTCGTCCGGTAACTCGTCTGCCGTCACAAAGGAGGAGAAATCAGGGGCTTCGGGTTCGTCGTACTCGGTGTAAACCTCGAACTCCTCTTCTTCTTCGGGTGTGCCGTAGGCCTCATCGAGAGCCAACTGGGCAACATCGGCGCGGTCGCGCCACTCCTTGGCTTCCCGTGTGCGTTCGAGTTCGTCGAGCACTTCGGCGTAAGCAAAGAAGAGAGTGGGGCTATACGGAAAGGCCGTATCGGGCTTGAGCTGAGGTATCTCGAGCTCGGCAAGGGCCAGGATGGGCTTGCCCTGATCGAGTCGTGCACCAGACATGGCAATGGCCAAGTTCACCGCAGCGATGTCCGACATCTTGGAGCGGTCGATGGTCCGGGCCAATTCGAGCCCGCGCTCGGGCCGCTCGAGCCCGCGTTCACAATCGACCTCGAGAGCCACCTGATCAACGGATCCCGAGATTCGCCGGAACGTGCGCAACTCGCGAAGTGCCAGAGCAAAGTCGCCGATTGTGTAAGCCGTGAGGCCCAAGGTTTCGCGCACGGCAGGAATTCGGCCACCACGACGCGACGCCGAGATGGCGTGCTGATGGGCGCGCTCAGGATCGACCTCGATGAGCCGTGCAGCCATGGCCAAGTGCAGAGCAACAAACTCTGCGTTCTCTGGCGCGAGGGCCTTCAGTTCGTTGCGCGCGTGCGGGTGCAGTTCTTTCCAGTCGAGATCGGCATCAATCTCTGGATCGTCGTGACGCTCGCGAACCGGCCGAAGCTCCATGCGCAACAACTCGTCGGGCGTCATCTCCTCGCGGAACGGACGTCGTTCACCGCCCTCAGGTTTCCAGTCGCCGCGCGGCTTGTCGCCATAGGGTCGATCAGAACGCGGGCGGTCATCGCGCGGTCGGTCGTTGCGCGGGCGATCGCCATAGGGGCGATCCGGGCGCGAGCCGTCGCGCGGTGGGCGTGCAGAGTAAGGGCGGTCGCCGCCCGTGCGCGGCGGGCGCGCATCACCGGCGCGACGCGGACGCGAATCGCCATCACGCGCAGGACGCGGAGAATAGGGTCGTTCGCCACCTGCGCGCGGAGGGCGG
>DBCH01000018.1 GCA_002292955.1 Microbacteriaceae bacterium UBA963
CCTCAATGAGCTTGGCCTTGAGGCTTATCCGGTGGCTGTGCCCGTTACCGACACCATCCCCAGCGTGCGCAATCGCTTCGGGGGCCTCGAGGCCGATGCCACCACGGGCGTTACCGTGGGTGTCGCCGGTCGCGTTGTGCACCTGCGCAACACCGGCAAACTCTGTTTTGCCAGCCTTCAGGCGGGTGATGGCTCGCGACTCCAGGCCATGGTTTCACTGGCCGAGGTGGGCGAGGAATCGCTCGAGCAGTGGAAAGAGCTCGTTGATCTGGGCGACCACCTCTTTGTCTCGGGCGAAGTGATTTCGAGCCGTCGTGGCGAGCTCTCCATCATGGCCACCTCGTGGAAGGTGGCATCCAAGGCGCTTCTGCCTTTGCCCAACCTGCACAAGGAACTCAATGACGAGACCCGCGTTCGCTCGCGTTATCTCGACCTGATTGTGCGGGATCAAGCGCGCGCCACGGTGATGACTCGTGCCGCCGCGGTGTCGTCACTACGCGCTACTTTTGCCGCACTCGATTTTGTCGAGGTGGAGACGCCCATGCTTCAGGTGATGCACGGCGGCGCCGCGGCGCGACCCTTCGCCACGCACTCCAACGCCTTCGACATGGAGATGTTCCTTCGCATCGCCCCAGAGCTGTTTCTCAAGCGGGCGGTCGTGGGTGGCATCGATCGCGTTTTTGAAATCAACCGCAACTTTCGCAACGAGGGTGCCGACTCCACCCACAGCCCCGAGTTCGCCATGCTCGAGGCCTACGAGGCCTACGGCGATTACACCTCCATTGCGACACTCACGCAGCGGCTGATTCAGGAGGCAGCCCTAGCTGTATCCGGGAGTCACCGGGTGACGTGGGCCGACGGCACTGTCTACGACCTCGGTGGCGAATGGGCCCGCATCAGCCTGTACCACTCGCTCTCCGAGGTGGCCGGCGTCGACATCACACCACAGACCTCGGTAGCCGAACTGCAGGCACTGGCCGACCGGGTTGGCGTTGAGGTTACCTCGCCCAACCACGGCAAGCTTGTCGAGGAACTGTGGGAACACTTCGTGAAGCCAGGACTCACTCTGCCCACCTTTGTGATGGACTTCCCGGTTGAGACGAGCCCGCTGACGCGCGAGCACCGGAGCATTCCCGGTGTCGTGGAGAAATGGGACCTCTATGTGCGGGGATTTGAACTCGCCACGGGATATTCCGAGCTGGTTGACCCCGTCGTTCAGCGAGAGCGATTCATGCAGCAGGCCGTTCAGGCTGCGGCTGGCGATGAGGAAGCCATGCGGCTTGACGAGGAATTCCTGCGCGCCCTCGAGCACGGCATGCCGCCCACGGGGGGCATGGGAATGGGCATCGACCGACTGCTGATGACGCTCACCGGCCTCGGTATTCGCGAGACAATCCTCTTCCCGCTGGTCAAGTAGTCAACTCAGTGAAGTAGCCTGAGACCATGGATAACTTCTGGGTAGCGGCTCTGTGGGCCGTCACGCCGACGCTACTCTTGGGGGTCGTTTTCTGGCTCGTCCTCCGATCGATTCTTCGCGCTGATCGCACCGAACGCGATGTGTACGCGCGAATGGAAGCCCAGGAACGCCAGCGCCGCGGGATGCCGCCCCGTTCTGCAGAGTAGCTCGCAATGGACGTGGGATCAACAACGTTCTGGACCACTGTGGTCGTGCTCGGCGTCGACTTCGTCATTCGCATCGCCGCCATCATTGTTGTTCCCCGAAACCGCCGGCCCGGCTCTGCCCTCGCCTGGCTGCTCGCCATCTTCTTCATTCCGTATGTCGGCGTCCTACTGTTTCTTCTCATTGGGAGTCCTCGCCTCGGACGCAAACGTCGGCGCAAACAGCGCGAGATCAACGAGTTCATCTTCAATTCCACTGAGGGTCGCGACCTTGTCACGAAAGACCGCGCTTGGCCACAGTGGCTCAAGTCAATCGTGTTGCTCAATCGCAATCTCGGGTCCATGCCGCTCGTGGGAAATAACGACGCGGAGATGCACATCGAGTACGACGAGACGATTCGCCTCATGGCAGCGGATATCGCCCGAGCCAAGAAGTTTGTGCACGCGGAGTTCTACATCTTCTCTGCTGATGCCGTGACCGAGCCCTTCTTTGTTGCCATGGAGGAGGCCGTCCAGCGGGGTGTTGTGGTGCGCGTGCTCCTTGACCACGTGGCCGGATTGCGCACCGTGGGGTACCGAGAAACACGCCGACGCCTCACCCGCATCGGCGTTAAGTGGCACCTGATGCTCCCGTTCGCGCCGCTGCAGCGCAAATACGAGCGGCCCGACCTGCGCAATCACCGAAAGCTTCTTGTGGTTGACGGACTGGTGGGCTGGATGGGCTCGCAGAACATCATCGACTCGTCGTACCGCAAGAAGGGAAACTTGCGCCGCGGACTGCACTGGAAAGACGCCATGGTGCGTCTGCGCGGGCCAATTGTGGCTGCCCTCGACGCCATTTTCTTGGCCGACTGGTTTAGCGAGACCGACGACTTCTTGCC
>DBCH01000125.1:0-7033 GCA_002292955.1 Microbacteriaceae bacterium UBA963
CCGCTGGGGTCGGGCACTTCGGAAATTCCGTCGCCCGTCATCTCAAAGCAGCCCACTTCGTCGGTGGGCCCAAAGCGGTTCTTGAGTGAGCGCACGAATCTGAGGGCCGTCTGACGGTCACCCTCAAAGTGACACACCACGTCTACGAGGTGTTCGAGCATTCGGGGCCCGGCGATGCTGCCGTCTTTGGTGACGTGCCCCACAAGGATCAGTGGAAGAGCCGACTCCTTGCAGGTGCGCAGCAGCGCCGTGGCAACTTCGCGCACCTGACTGGGACCACCGGCAAGACCGTCGACGGCCGAACTCGCCACCGTCTGCACCGAGTCGACGATGAGCAGGTCGGGTTTTATCGCTTGCACCTGACCCAGGATGAACGACAGGTCTGTCTCGGCGGCCACAAATAGGTTGTCGTGCAGTGCGCCGGTGCGGGTGGCGCGCATGCGTACCTGATTCACCGATTCTTCGGCGCTCACATAGAGCACGCGCTGCCCGCCGGCCGCCGCGCGCGAGGCCACCTCCAGCAACAGTGTTGACTTGCCCACGCCCGGCTCGCCCGAGAGC
Source organism: Microbacteriaceae bacterium UBA963 (assembly GCA_002292955.1). Lineage (GTDB taxonomy): Bacteria > Actinomycetota > Actinomycetes > Actinomycetales > Microbacteriaceae > UBA963. The sequence goes on from DBCH01000125.1 coordinate 562, forward strand.
AGGATGGCGGCGCCGGCCACGATGCCTCCGCCGAGCACGCGATCAAACTCGCCGATGCCCGTGGGGCGGTGAGTGAGTTCGTTGCCGGAGGCTTGCGTGATGGGCACGGCCTGCCGCTCGCCGGCCACTGGCGTTGCGGTGATCCGCGTGGTGATACCCGTTTGCTCGCCCACGCTGGTGACCGTGCCGAAGGCCTGGCACTCTCCGCACTGGCCGGCAAACTTGACGCTGGTCCAGCCGCACTCGACGCAGCGGAATCCGGGGACGGTGGTCTTGGCCATGGTGTTCACTTTACGGGCGTGCACCGACAGTAGTGGGGAGTTGTGCCCGCGATTAGCCCCAACCCGTTGGCCTCACGTAAACTTGCTCTCGGTTCCGTGTCCGAGCGGCCGAAGGTGCAACTCTCGAAAAGTTGTGTGCGTGAAAGCGCACCGTGGGTTCAAATCCCACCGGGACCGCCAAAAAGTAAGACCCCTCATTCCGAGGGGTCTTACTTTTTGCTTGGGAGTAAAGGTGCTGGGATTTGGGAGGAGGCAGTCCTGTGGACTGCCGACGGCTCCCACCGGGACCGCCCTGTTTCGTCGCGGGGTCGCGTCATTTCTTTCCACATTCGTATGATGAAGACATGAGCGTGCGCACCCCCGACCCCAATTCGGGATGGCTGGGCGACGACGAGTTGGCCGCCATCCGCCTTCGGCTTCCCCTGCTTTACGTGGAGGCGGTGCCGGTGCACGTCGACGGTTTGGGTCGCGTCACTGACGTGGGCCTCTTATTGCGGGCCACAAAGAGCGGATCAATCACCCGAACGATTGTGTCGGGACGCGTGATGTACGGCGAGACCGTGCGCGAGGCGCTCTTTCGTCACATTGAGAAAGACCTCGGCCCCATGGCCTTTCCGTTGCTTCCCGCGAGTGCGCATCCGTTCTCGGTGGCCGAGTATTTCCCCGAATCCGGGCGTTCTCCCTTCACGGATGATCGCCAGCACGCAGTGTCTCTCGCCTTCGTTGTACCCGTCACGGGAACGTGTGAACCGCGCCAAGATGCCCTTGAAGTGACGTGGTTAACCCCTGAAGAGGCGCTCGAAGATGCCGTCACCAGCGAAATGGAGGGCGGAAGAGGGGTTTTACTGCGTGCTGCCCTTGCTTCTGTGGGCAGACTCAACTAGCCAAACCTTCGATTTATCCCTTAGACTCTTGCGCGGAGACCTATGTCTTCATATTTGTTGTTCTCGTGATTTTGCGGGGCATCAGCTTGCTGATTCTCCGCTCTAACCGCAAGGAAAGATTCCCGTGGCAGACTCCCCCTCGTTCCGCACGTCCCGGTCGGGCTATGAGCCCGAAGACGTCGATCGCGCCTTCACGGAACTCACGAGCCGCATTTCGCGGGCCGAGCGTGAGCGTGAAGAATCCGATCAGGCCATTGAGCGCATCACCCGTGAACTCAACGAGGTGCGCAGCGCACTCAAGCGTGCCAACGCCAAGCCGTCGTTCTCTGATCTCGGTGCCGCCTTCGAGCAGACCCTTCGCGTTGCCGAAGAACAGGCTGGAAAGCTCATTTCGGATGCCACGGCTGAAGCCAACATTGCGCGCGATGCCGCCAAGGCTGAAGCCGACGAAGTAACCTCTGCAGCTCAGCGTCACGCCGAGAAGCTCAACTCCGAAGCCGAGGCTCGCATTTCGGCCATTCGCTCCGAAAGCGAGCGCAAGTCGGCCATGGCAATCGCCGATGCCGAGCGCAAGCTTGAAGAAGCGAAGGTTGCTTTGGAAGAGTCGCGTGTGCAGGGCGAGCGCATCCTCGAGCAGGCCGACGAGCAGGCTGTGGCCATTGCCGCACAGGTTCAGAAAGAGACCGAAGATGCTCGCTCGGAGATGGCCACACTACGCCAGCTCAACGAGCGCGAGCAGCAGCGCATCCAGCGCGAGATTGAAGCGTCGCAGGAGAAGGCCGAGCGCGACACGCGTCGAATGAGCGAGCAGTCCGCTACGTACATCGCCGACATCTCGAAGGAAGCCAACAAGCAGGTTATCGAGGCAGACGAGCAGGGTGCCGATGTGGTGCGTGAGGCAGAGTTGTTCCTCGCCAAGGCTCGCCAGGACGGCGACTCACTGGTGTCGCACGCTCAGGAAACCGCCGACGGTCTGGTCGCTCGTGCTGATGCACGTGGCGAGGGTCTCACCCACCGCATGTACGAGCACGCCCAGGGCCTCCTCGACGGAGCCGTGTCGCGACTCGAAGAACTCGAAGAGCAGCGCACCAGCGTCAACGCGTTCGCGCACGACGTTCGCGCCATGCTCGTTGCCGAAGCTGCCGTTGCCAACGAGTCGTCCGCTTCTGCGCTCGACGATGAGGAGAACTAATCATGGTTGACATTCGCTCCTTCCGCACCGCGCGCCGTGGTTACGACCGCGACGAGGTGTTGACCGCCATCTCCGATGCCACCGCCAAGGTAGAGCAGCTCGAGGGCGATCGTTCGACGGCCGAGAGGTCGGTTGAGCGCCTTACCCGCGAACTCACCGATCTGCGTGGCGTTCTCAAGCGCGCCAACTCCAAGCCCACCTTTGCCGACCTCGGTTCGGCCTTCGAGCACACGCTGCGTGTTGCCGAAGAGCAGGCCGACAAAATGGTCAAGGACGCCACAGCAGAAGCGCGCGTTCTTCGCGAGAGCGCTCGTGCCGAGGCCGAGCAGGTCACTCGCTCCGCGCGCCTCAAGGCCGAGAAGGGCGTGGCAGAGGCCGATGCCCGCTCCGAAGAGCTTCGCGTTGACGCCGAGCGTCGCGTTACCGAGCTGACCATCCAGGCAGATGCCCGCAACGCCGAGGCCCGCACCTCGATCGAAATCGCTCAGCGCAAGTCGGCAGCCGTGATCGCTGAGGCCGAGCGCGAGGCTTCTGAGATTCGCTCGCGCGTTCACCAGGAGACCGAAGACGTTAAGACCGAGCTCTCCACGCTTCGCCAGATGGCCGAGCGCGAGCAGCTGCGTATTGAGCGCGAGATCAAGGTTGCCCAGATTGATGCCGAGCGCGAGCGTCTGGCTCTGCACGAAGAGGCCATCGCGCACGTTCAGCGCATCACCGAAGAAGCCAACGAGCGTCTTGCAGTGTCGACCAACCAGGCCGGCGAGCTCAGCGCTCAGGCCGAGGAGTACCTCAGCCAGTCGCGTTCGCGCGCCGAGGAGATTCTTCAGGCAGCTCGTAACGCCGCGGCCAACACCATCACGCGTGCCCGCGCTCGTGCTGAGCAGCTCACGGTTCGCTTTGCCGAGCACAACGGCGAGCTTCTGACAGACACGGAGTCGCGTCTCACGCTGCTCGAAGAACAGCGCCGCATTGTCGACGAGTTCGCCCTCGAGCTGCGCGCCCTGTCGTCGTCCGACGCCATGGTGTCTCTGGACGAGACAGACGCCCAGGCATAGCTCCCGCTTTCGTCAAAAGCCACGCAGCTTCGGCTGCGTGGCTTTTGCGTTGTCCTCGTGCGTTGTTCTCGAGCTGCGCGCCGCAACCAACCCGCTAGTCGGTGTGCGGCACCTGGCTCGTGTGCGGCGTGGGCCAGGTGGGCGCCAGCTTCTTGAGTCGGGCTCCGCGTACCTGCCAAAACGCCCACATCGAGATCCACACAAAAGGAGTGAGAAGGCCGGCGCGCACCGCGAGCCGATCGCGAAACAGGGTGCGACCATCATCCGTGGCCGACACGGCCATGCGGTGATCCCACTTGGGCATGACGCGGAGGAATCCCGTGAGCCCAGCCCCCTTGTCCACAATCATGCGCACGCCACCGGGTCGCTCGCCGAGAGAGACGAGGATGCGCTGGTGGCCGATCGGAAAGATACCGAGCAGGCTCAGGCGCACGTCGTGGGGCGTGCCCTCACTCCAGCGCTCGGGAAATCCGCCCTTTTCGAGCGAGCGCACGCGAATGAGCGGCGCCGACGCCTTGCGAAAGACGGCGGGGGACTGCAGCGCGTCCCACGCGGCATCGGGGGTGGTGTCTAGCGTGAAGCGGAGGAAAACGAACACTTAACTCACGACCTAACCTTTGTCTCTTCTCTAGAGTACGTCGCGTTTGGTCCACTCGATGAGGTTGGCGCGCGAGAAGCCCCGCCCACAGGCCCCGCAGGCGAGCGGGCGCGTGGGTGCGCGAAAGCGAAAGTGCTCGTGTCCGGCCGGACACACGCCCAGCCAGGGGGCCAACTCTTTCGCCACGCTGCCGTCGTGAGTGCGCTTTCCGTCGTAGCCCAGATCCTTGGCAATCGAGCGCCACTTGGCTCCGTGACCAGCACCCATCCCGGCGAGAGCGTGCGCCACCTCGTGCAACAGCACCTGGTGAATCTCGTCGTCCTCGTAGCGGGCGGCCAAGTGCCGAGAGACGCTGATGGTGTGACGGCGAAAGTCGCACAGTCCGGCGCGCGTGCGCGCGTGGTCGAAGCGAAAACTCCAGACGTTTGCATCCAGGTGCATCCGGATCAGGGCATCCGCCCATTTCTCCACTCGAGCCAGATCGGCCATCAGCTCTTCTTTGCCATCTGAAAGATGGTTTTCTGCGGGGTGGGGGAGGGCACGGCCGTGGCGTCGGTGGTGAGCAGCGCGCCGCCGATGAAACGCGTGAGTTCCGCGCCCGACATCGAACTTGCGGGATGCGGTCCGCGCGCCATGAGGCGGGGGAGTTCGTTGAGCACGTCCGGCAGATTCGACGCCACGAGAACAAGGTTGCCGAAGCGGCGCCCCTTGAGCACCTGTGCCTCGGCCATCACGCCCACGTGCGCAAACACGTGCGACACCGTGGCCACCTGACCGCGCGCGTAAGCGAGCCCGGGCCCATCGGCAATGTTGATGATGACCACGCCGGTCGGTGCCAGCAGTGCGGCGACCTCGGTGAAGAACTCCACGGTGGTCACGTGCGCGGGGGTGCGGGCCCCGGCAAAAATGTCAACGGTGATCACGTCGGCACTGGCTCGAAGACCGGCGGGAAGCTTGTTGATCACCGCGCGGGCATCGCCGTAGCGCAGGCGAATGGAGGCGCGAGCCGGGAGTGGAAACACCTCGCGAACAAAGTCCACGAGGTCGCGGTCGATGTCAATCACCTGCTGGCGTGACCCCGGCCGCGTGGCCTCGATGTAGCGCGGCAGGGTGAGTGCCCCGGCACCCAGATGGATTGCGGTGAGGGCGTCGCCCGTGGGGGCCGCCACGTCGATCACGTGTCCCATGCGGCGGATGTACTCAAAGAACAGCTCGTCGGGATGCTCGGGGAAGATGTGCGACTGGGGAGTACCGTCCACATCGAGAATGTAGGCGCCAGCCTGAAACGGATCGGGCTCAATGGTGGCAATCACGCCAGAAGTGCCGAGTCGGCGGGTTAGCGGGCCAGTCACCCGTTCAGACTACCCGCGCGCGCTTCTTCACGACCGGCCCCAAAGCCCGGACACATGCACAACCCGCGTTATCCCGCCACGCCGTGACAGCATCCGGCCGAGTTTCTACCACGAAGTCGCGACTCGCGAAAGGTTTTTCAGATTAAGGACTGGACACAATTGCATAACGGTTCTATGCTTATACTTTGCGCTTGAAGTTTTGTCGTGCCCTCATATGTCGGTCGGTACGGTGGCTCTCAACCAGGACTGGTAACGACACCACCCATGGTTGATTTTGTCGTGTCTTCTTTGCGCTCTATCCCTCACTACCGACACTTGATGGCTCTCACGGGCCCACGGAGGAAAAATCTTGGCTGCTGCGCGCAACGGTTCCAAGTCCAACAAGAGCGGTCGCGATTCTTCGCGACTTTCGTTCGCCAAAATCACCGACACCCTCAAGGTGCCCGATCTGCTTGATCTGCAGACCGAGTCCTTTGCGTGGCTCGTCGGCAACGAGGAGTGGCAGCAGCGTGTTGCCCAGGCCGAGAAGGAAGGTCGCCAAGACCTGCCGTCTCGCACCGGCCTCGAGGAGATTTTCGAAGAGATCTCGCCCATCGAGAACCTCGATGAGACGATGCAGCTCTCGTTTACGAACCCTTACCTCGAAGAAGAGAAGTACACGCTCGACCAGTGCAAGGAGCGCGGCAAGACCTACGCCGCCCCGCTGTACGTCGAAGCGGAGTTCATGAACCACAACACGGGTGAGATCAAGACCCAGACCGTCTTCATGGGCGACTTCCCCCTGATGACCGAAAAGGGCACCTTCGTGATCAACGGCACCGAGCGTGTCGTTGTGTCGCAGCTCGTGCGTAGCCCCGGTGTCTACTTTGAGCGCGTGAGCGACAAGACGTCTGACAAAGACATCTTCTCGGCCCGCATGATCCCCAGCCGCGGCGCGTGGCTCGAGTTCGAGATTGACAAGCGCGACCAGGTGGGCGTGCGCATCGACCGCAAGCGCAAGCAGTCGGTCACCGTCTTCCTCAAGGCCCTCGGCCTCACGGCCGAAGACATCCGCAAGGAGTTTGCCGGCTTCGAGTCGATCGAGCTCACGCTGGAGAAGGACAACATCCT
>DBCH01000125.1:7094-8518 GCA_002292955.1 Microbacteriaceae bacterium UBA963
GCCGAGGCCGCTCGCGTGCTTCTCGAGAACTACTACTTCAACTCCAAGCGCTACGACCTCGCCAAGGTGGGCCGTTACAAGCTCAACCAGAAGCTCGGTCTCGACCTGCCGCTGAGCGAGTCGGTGCTCAACGTGGCCGACATCGTTGCCACGATCAAGTACCTTGTGACAATGCACGCCGCCGACCAGGAGCTGCTGTCCCGCGGTGAGGTCAAGATTCCCGGACTGCGCGACGGCAAGAAGGCCGAAATCCCGCTGACCGTTGACGACATCGACCACTTTGGTAACCGTCGTATTCGCGCCGTGGGTGAGCTCATCCAGAACCAGGTGCGCACCGGCCTCAGCCGCATGGAGCGTGTGGTGCGCGAGCGCATGACCACGCAGGACATCGAGGCCATCACGCCGCAGACGCTCATCAACGTGCGTCCCGTTGTGGCAGCCATCAAGGAGTTCTTTGGCACCAGCCAGCTCTCGCAGTTCATGGACCAGAACAACCCGCTCGCCGGACTCACGCACAAGCGTCGTCTCTCGGCGCTCGGCCCCGGTGGTCTGTCGCGTGAGCGTGCCGGTGTTGACGTGCGTGACGTTCACTCGTCGCACTACGGCCGCATGTGCCCCATCGAAACTCCGGAAGGCCCCAACATTGGTCTGATCGGATCGCTCGCTTCGTTCGCCCGCATCAACGCGTTCGGCTTCATTGAGACGCCGTACCGCCGCGTGGTCAACGGAAAAATCACCGACAAGATCGATTACCTCACCGCGTCGCAGGAAGACGAGCACGTGGTGGCCCAGGCCAACGCGGCCGTGACCGCCGACCGGCAGCACTTTGCCGAGGACCGTGTGCTCGTGCGTAAGAAGGGTGGGGAGGTCGACCTCGTTCTCGCCGCAGACGTGGACTACATGGATGTCTCGCCGCGCCAGATGGTGTCGGTTGCTACATCGCTTATCCCGTTCCTCGAGCACGACGATGCCAACCGCGCCCTCATGGGTGCCAACATGCAGCGTCAGGCCGTTCCGCTCATCAAGTCGGAGGCGCCTCTCGTGGGTACCGGCATGGAGAGCTACGCGGCGTTCGATGCCGGCGACGTAATCTTTGCCGACAAGGCCGGTGTGGTCACCGAGGTGTCCGCCAGCCACGTCATCGTGATGCAAGACGAGGGCGGTTCTCGCGAGTACCCGCTGCGCAAGTTTGAGCGCAGCAACCAGGGCACGAGCTACAACCACCGCGTGATTGTGAGCGAGGGCGACAAGGTTGCCGTCAACCAGGTTCTGGCCGACGGCCCCGCCACCGAAGACGGCGAGCTCGCTCTGGGTAAGAACCTGCTCGTGGCATTCATGCCGTGGGAGGGTCACAACTTCGAGGACGCCATCATTCTCAGCCAGCGTCTCGTGCAAGACGACGTGCTCACCTCGATTCACATCGA
>DBCH01000125.1:8574-9161 GCA_002292955.1 Microbacteriaceae bacterium UBA963
TGCCCAACGTCTCGCCCGAGCTGATTGCCAACCTCGACGAGCGCGGCATCATCCGCATCGGTGCCGAGGTTCGCCCCGGCGACATCCTCGTCGGCAAGGTCACACCCAAGGGTGAGACCGAGCTGTCGGCCGAGGAGCGCCTGCTGCGCGCCATCTTCAACGAGAAGAGCCGCGAGGTGCGCGATACGTCGCTCAAGGTTCCTCACGGTGAGGCCGGAACGATCATCGACGTCAAGGTGTTTGACGCCGAGAAGGAAGAAGACGAGCTCGGCTCTGGTGTCAACCAGCGCGTGACCGTGTACATCGCCCAGAAGCGCAAGATCACCGAAGGTGACAAGCTCGCTGGTCGTCACGGAAACAAGGGTGTTATCGCCAAGATCCTTCCGATTGAAGACATGCCCTTCCTGGCAGACGGCACCGCTGTTGACGTGGTGCTCAACCCGCTGGGTATCCCCGGTCGCATGAACTTTGGCCAGGTGCTCGAAACGCACCTCGGTTGGATTGCCAAGCAGGGGTGGAACGTCGACGGCACGCCCAAGTGGGCCGCCACGCTTCCCGAAGCGGCACGTTCGGCCGAGCCCGGCACG
>DBCH01000085.1:0-5372 GCA_002292955.1 Microbacteriaceae bacterium UBA963
TATCCGTTGAGCTACGGGCGCAGTGTTGAAAACAACGTGTTCAGCATAACGGATGGGGCGCGGGGCTTCGAACGAGCCGCCAAGTGGCAGGCCCTGCTCCTAGGGGCGGGTGGCCGGTTGTGCCGCTTTCGAGCGCCTGAACCGGAGGGCGAGCGGAACGGACCAGTTCCAGGCACCCAACACCATGAACGCTCCCGACAGGCCGCCAAGAATACCGCCCACAACGTCCATGGGATAGTGCACGCCGAGCATGAGCCTGCTCCAACCGGTAGCGAGCGTGAGCAGGCACAGGAAAATCACGACGGCCCAGCGCCAGCGTGTGCCAGCCAAAACTACACACACCGCAACGGTGAGCGCCATCACAAACGTGACGTGTCCGCTGGGGTAGCTGAGTGCCTCCTTGTAGGCGGGCCCCTCGAAGGGCATGGGGCGAGGTTGAGCCACCACAAGTTTGATTCCGGCAATGAGCAGCCAGCCCGCGCCGGCCACAATCATCGATCCGAGAGCGGCCAACCAGCCCCTCCGAAGCGTCACGAGAACGCCCATGACGAGAAGGATGACCGCAACCACATCCTCACGGTCGATGTCTCTGAGGATGTCGGCCAGCCATTCCTGGAATGGGGACCGATTGGCATAGAAAAACTCGTCAACCACGTAAGTGGACGTGGTCCACTCAAAGTTGGCCACAGCCACAAAACCGATGATGGCAGTGAGAATGTAACCGCCGAAACCCCACCAAAAAGCGCCTCGCGGGGCAGGCAAAATGCCTGTGCCCATCTGGAATTTTTTCGCTTTGCCCGTTTCAACCATGCTTACTCAAGGATATTCTCCGCGGCACGCTTATGGGCGACCACCTGCGAGACACTCGGCAACAGGAAGCTCGAGAGTCCGGTCAGCACCACGGCGATGAGCGACACCCAGATCGCTGCCGAAAAGGCGTCTCGCAAGTTGGCTGGCGAGAAGTTCTCGCCCACAATCCCGAAGAAGACCACGCCAATCACGGCAACTCCCAGTGCGCCACCGACCTGTTGGAAGGTGTTGAGAACACCGGATGCGGCGCCCGCGTTTTCGACTCGAGTTTGGGCCAGCGCCACGTCGTTCAAGGGAACCAAGATCAGCGTGAGGCCGATTCCCGCCACGGCCATAGGCCAGATGAGGTCGGCGCCGGTCAAGCTGTCGGCTCGATCGAGCACCTCGCGAGCAACCCACAGGTAGCCCGCCACTTGCAGGGCCGCTCCGATGACAATGAGATACTTTCCTAGCTTCGCGGCTAAGGGTACGGCAATGCCGCTGCCCACCAGAGCGCCGATGCTAAACGGAAGGGTGGCTAACCCCGCGTCAATAGCGGAGAACCCGAGGCCGGTCTGCAGGTACAACGCGAGAATCAAGAAGAAGGCTCCGATTGACGCGCTGGCGGCAAAAGCGGTCACGACGCCGGCTGAGTACCCCCGGTTGGCAAACAGGGACGGCGGTATCAAGGCTGAGCCGGTGGTTCGGTCTTGCCGGCGCTGTAACCACACAAAGAACCCGATGAGCACCGGGCTCGCTGCGATCATGACCCAGATCCATATCGGCCAGCCCAGTTCCCGGCCCTGAATGAGTGCGTAAACAAGCATGAACAGGGCCACCGAGATCAACAGGAGACCGAAGATATCCAGCCGCACCGGCTTTTCTGACTTTGAGTTGGGCACAAAAAGAATTGACGCGAGAAGCAAGAGGATGCCCACGGGCACGTTGATCACAAAAATGGTGCGCCAGCCCAGGCCCAGAACGTCGGCGGAGACAAGCCAGCCGCCGATAAGGGGACCGGCGACAGCCGCCATTCCCGAAATGGCCCCAACCGCTCCGAACACACTGGCGCGCTCTTTCGGCTTGAAGAGCACCTGAATAATCGACAGAACTTGGGGAATCATCAGGCCACTGAATGCGCCCTGAAGGAGGCGGGAGATGACCAGAGCATCAGCGGTTTGAGCAAAGGCACAGGACACTGAGGCAAGAGTAAATCCGGCAACACCAACAATGAAGATTGTTTTGCGACCGAAGCGATCGCCGAGACGCCCGCCGGTAATCAGCAGCACGGCAAAAGTCAGCACGTAGCCGGCCACCGACCACTCCAACTGCGACGCCGTTGCGTTGAGGTCCTTCTGAATCGAGGGCAACGCAACATTCACAATGGTGGTGTCGAGAAGGTCCAAAAACGAGGCAAAAAGCAGAATGATGACGGTGACCCAGCGGAACGACATTTTTGCCCATCACTAAACTGTATAAACCGGAAAACCCCAGCGGCGGCCGGGGTTATGCTGGCGGAGACGGCGGGAGCCCGTGGCGGAGACGGCGGGATTTGAACCCGCGGTCCCCTTACGAGGACTCCACCTTAGCAGGGTGGTGCACTAGGCCGAACTATGCGACGTCTCCTCGAACAAGCACTGCTTGCGCGACACACAAAAGCATACCGGCACGATTCCGCTCGCGAGACGCGGACCGAAAATCGCCGCTAGGTGAACGCTAGTTGTTGCCTTTGGAGCAGGTAACTTCGCCCGCGTTCTGGCCCAGCACTTGGCCACTCAAAACCACAGGTGGAGGCAATACCTCTGCCGGCGGCGGCGTGGGCGTCGCTGTGCCCGTGCCGGTCGGTCGAGGCGCTGAAGTGGGGACCGGGTCTGTGGCAACCTGACCAGACTTAATCGACCCCGCACCCGTTTCACCACTGAGCGCGATGGGCTGATCGGCCAGCAGGGCAGCGAATAGTTCTTCGGCCGCCGCCACCTTAGGCTGGACCTTGCCCAAATACACGCCCGTTCCGCCCGTCGAGCTCGGATACTGGACAAAAACCACTCGGTCGAGGGGAATGCCGCGCAGTGCCATGGCAATCGACACCATCGTGTCCACGTTGTTCAGGCTGTCTGACAAAGTGAGATTGCTCACCGCAGCCTTGGCCAGGTTGTAGAGCGTCACGGGGTTGGTGAGCGTGCCTTCGTCTTTAAGCTTGCGCACGAGCGCAGATAGGAACACCTGCTGGTTGCTGATTCGGCTGAGGTCTGAACCGTCACCCACGCCGTGGCGCGTCCGCAGGAACTGCAGGGCCGCCATTCCCGAGAGTGTGTGGTTGCCAGCGGTGAGGTAGGTCGACGTGTAGTCATCGTTAATGTCTTCGGCCACGCAAACGTCAACGCCACCCAAGGCATCGGCGAGCCCAATCACGCCACCGAATTGCACTACGGCAGCGTAGGGGATGCTGAGCCCGGTGAGCTCTTCGACGGTGAGCACGACGCACGCCAAGCCGCCGTCGCTGAGAGCCGCATTAATCGGACCCTGCCAACCACCACCACCGTCGGGGCAGTCGGCGAGCGGAACCACCATGTCACGCGGGATGCTCACCACGGTGGCGCTCTTGTGGTCCGCGGCAATGTGAACGATCATATTGACGTCGTTGAGCACCGCTTCGCTGTCGTCGCCAAAAATGGGATCTTGGCCCTCGCGGCTGTCGCTGCCCACGAGCAGAATATTGACGCCGCCCTCGATGGCACCGATCTGGGGAATCTCATCGGGCTCGGTGGCTAGAGTGACGGTCTTCTTGGCGCTCGTAGCCACGTCCCACACGGCAACGGCGGCGACGCCCGTTCCACTCACCAGTGCCACAGCGAGGGCAGTGGCAACGACAGTGATGGCAAAGCGAACTCCGCCAGCGCGTGAACGCTTGCGACCGTGCGCCACCCGCGATTCGGAACGGGTGTCTTTCTTGCGAGCCATGGTGTCCTTTGTTCGTCTCGTTCTTCTTTGGGAAAATGGCGGAGGGCGTGGGATTCGAACCCACGAGGCATTGCTACCCACTGGTTTTCAAGACCAGCTCCTTCGGCCGCTCGGACAGCCCTCCCACGACTTCGAAACGGGATACACCGTCGTCGACGACAGAAGAGAGTCTACCCGAAGGCCTCCTACAGGCTGGCAGAGCCAACTGTGCGCGACCTGAGTGGCTGACGGTGGCGGGGCGAGATGCGCGCCCCCGCAAATATATGCCAGCTAGATGCTCGCCAGGGCGTCGGCGAGTCCGTGCTCAAGAACGGATGCGCACTGCTCGTTAGAAGCGGCCATTACCTCGGGCGGTGAACCCTCCATGGCCACGCCCCGGCCCAGCTTGGCCGCCCACTCGAGCATCTCGATGTCGTTTCGGCCGTCGCCCGCGGCAAACACGCGCGATCGCGGAATGCCGAGGTGTTCTCGCACCTTTTCAAGACCCGTGGCCTTGTTCACGCCGTCGGGCGCAATGTCGAGCCAGGCGGTGTACCCGATGTTGTACGTCACCCGGTGCAGGCCCATCTTCTCAACAACCTGAAGGAAGGCCTCGGTGTCATCTGAGGGTGAAATCACCACAACGCGGGTCACCTCGCGGTGCATGAGCTCGTCGAAATCAACCTGATGCGCCTCATGCATTTGGCTCACGTAGGGAAACGACTCGGTGTAGTAGTAGGCGCCATTGGCATCTTCGACAGCGAATGTTCCCTCAGGAAGCGCCGGGCGAATCGTCGTGAGCACGCTGGCCGGATTGAACGTCTCAACGTACTCCCGGCGATAGCCTCGGTCGGCCAGGGCATCCTTCTTCAGCACCATGGCGCCATTACTGCACACCACATATTCGGGGCTAATGTTGAGCGCCTCGATGACCGGGGCGGTCTCGGCCCACGATCGGCCCGTGGCCAGCATCACCTCGTGGCCGGCCTCAAAGACCCGGGTGACTTCGCTACTCACTTCTGGGGCGACGTCGCCGTGGTTGGTGAGAAGCGTGCCGTCAATGTCGAGGGCGATGAGCCAGCGATCGTGGGAGGTCATGAATCTACTTTCGGGTGTGTGGTTGCCGGCGTTATCCGATCGAGCCCGCCCAGATAGGGCCTGAGGGCTTCGGGGATGAGGACAGAACCGTCGGCCTGCTGATGCGTTTCGAGCAGGGCCACAATCCATCGCGTGGTGGCCAGCGTTCCGTTGAGTGTGGCGACCGGCGTTGTTTTGCCTCCCTCGGTGCGATGGCGGGTATTCAGACGGCGCGCCTGAAACGTGGTGCAGTTCGACGTGCTCGTGAGCTCGCGGTAGGCGTCCTGCGTGGGCACCCACGCCTCGATATCGAACTTGCGTGCGGCACTCGAGCCCAGGTCACCCGCGGCCACATCGATGACGCGGTAGCTCAGCCCAAGCGCCTGGAGCATGGCTTCCTGCCAGGCCACCAACCGATCGTGCTCGGCTTCGGCGTCTTCCGGTGTGGTGTAAACGAACATTTCGAGCTTGTTGAACTGGTGCACGCGAATGATGCCTCGGGTGTCTTTTCCGCCCGAACCCGCCTCGCGGCGATAGCAGGTTGACCAGCCGGCGTAGCGCAGGGG
>DBCH01000085.1:5551-12041 GCA_002292955.1 Microbacteriaceae bacterium UBA963
ATGAGCGGGGTGAACCCGGCTGCCAAAGCCCGGTCGAGCGCCATGTTCATGAGCGCAATCTCGAGCCGGGCACCGATGCCGGTGAGAAAGTAAAAGCGAGCGCCCGAGACCTTGGCGCCACGAGCCATATCGATTGCGCCGAGCGCCTCGCCCAGTTCGAGATGGTCCTTGGGCGTGAAGGCAAAGGTGGCGGGTGTGCCGTGCGCCCGCAGGGTGACGAAGTCGGCCTCTCCCCCCGCGGGGACGCCATCGAGCACAATGTTCTCGAGAACCCCGGCGGCTTCGTCATACGCGGCCTCGGCGTCGCTGGCGGCGGAATTGGCGACTTTAACCCGCTCGGCCAAGTCAGCTACCTGGGCGAGAAGTGCCTTCTTTTCGTCGCCCTGAGCTTTTCCCACCAGCTTGCTGAAAGCATTCTGTTCGGCGCGCAGTGTCTCGAACTCGGTCAGTGCTGCCCGGCGCGCCACGTCGGCGACCAAGGCCGCATCGACAAGCTCGGGAGATGACCCGCGCGCCTGTTGCGAGAGACGAACAACGTCTGGTTGTTCGCGCAACAAAACGGGGTCAATCACAAGCCTCAGTCTACGTGAGGGCTCTGCACCGTCTGGGTCAGCGCGCCCGAGGAAGCGCCTTGTTTAGCGCTCGTTTCCCAAAATGTTGTCGAGCCACGAACGCGCATCGTGGAACACGTGATCGGCATAGCGATCATCGTGCACCACGGCCCGGCCGTCGGCCCGAGGGTAGCTGCCGAGGAACGTGATGCGCGGGCTGAAACGGCGCAGGCCGAGCAGGGCGTCGGCCATGCGGTCGTCGCGCGCGTGACCGTCGGCGTCAATGACAAAGCGGTAGCGGCCCATGCCGTCTCCCACGGGTCGCGATTGAATCAGGCTGAGGTTGACCCCCCGCGTGGCAAACTGTTCGAGCATTTCGAGCAGGGCACCGGCGCGGTCTTCGGGCAGTTCAACGATGAGGCTGGTCTTGTCGCGCCCGGTGGGTGCGGGAAGCTCGCGCGTTCGGCTCACCAAAACAAAGCGCGTCTCGGCACTCGCGTTGTCGCCAATGTTTGCCTGCAGCACACTCACGTCGTAATGATCCACAATTCCCGGGGGCGCGATGGCGGCCTCGGCAGTCTGCGCCGAGACGAGGTCGGCGGCCGCGGCAACGTTGCTCGGCGACGGAATGTGGCCGTGCTGTGGCAGGTTCTTCTCCAGCCATCCTCGGCACTGGGCGTAGGCCACGGGATGCGCGTTAATGACGGTGATGTCGGCCAGCGTGGTGCCCGGCCGAACCACGAGGTCGAACGTGACGGGAACGATGTACTCGCCAATGATGCGAACGTCGGGAATCTTCGCGAGGGCATCCTGAGCGGCAGAAACTCCGCCGTCAATGGAGTTCTCGACAGCAATCATGGCCGCAACGGAACGCCCGGTCACCACGTCGTCGAGGGCTTCGCCCACGTTGTGAACGGGGCGCCACGTGGCCCCCTGTGCCTCGGGCACCTGCGCCAGGGCAGCCTCAGTGAAGGTCCCCGCTGGGCCGAGGTAACTGTAGGTTGCCGCGGATGCACCCGCTGCTTTTTTCGCCATGCCTTGATGGTATCCGGACAAGCAAACTCGGGGGGCGAACGCGCGTGCCGGAACAGTTATTCGACTCGTTCGTGCAGCCGGGTCGTCCCGCTATTGGTAGTCGGGCGCAGGGGGCAGCCCGAAGAACTCTTCGAGGGTTTGCACCCCCGTCTTGTGTAGTTCGGCCGCCAGTTCGGTGCCGATAAACCGGAAGTGCCAGGGCTCGAACGTGTAGCCCGTGATCGGCGTGAGTCCGCTGGGATAGCGCAGCAGAAAACCGTACTGCCAGGCGTTGGCGGCCAGCCACTGGCCCGGCAACGTATTGGCGAAGCACTCGTTTTGCGCGCACTCGCCACTGGCCGGACTAATGTCGACGGCTAATCCGGTCTGATGCTCACTAAAGCCTGGGCGCGCCGTCGTGGCGTCGTCCTGATTGCTTTCGCCGTAGACCTGGGACTGAACCTCGTAGCTGCGGTACGCGCTCTGCAGCCGCATGGAGTCGCCCGTCTCGGCGGTGTAGGCCGCAAACATGGCCTCGACCGCGCGCGCCGCCGGCTCACGAAGAGTCGACGTGAAAACCGCGGGCACATTGGCGTCTACCAGGTCACTCGGCACGAAGCTCGGGGGGTTAACGGGGCGAAGCTTGTCGACAACCACCCACAGGCTCATGGGATCGTCGATTGAGAACCGGGTTTTGTCAAACGTGGGAGTGGGCGTTGGTGTCGGCGACGGCGTGGCGGACACCGTGCGGGTGGCCGTGGCTTTCTCGTCCGGGCTGGCTGCGGGCCGCAAGACGGCGAACACCACGGCTATCACCGCCACGACGACAATGACCGACCCGGCGACCAAAAGTGCTGTGGTCACACGGCGGCGACGTTTTGCCGCTGCGGAAGATCGGCGACCAGCCGGAGCGTGGCGGGGGGGTGCATGGTCACTCACGAGAGGAAGTCTACGACAGGGCTCATCCATGCCCGCGCGCCCATTCCAACAATTAGGGAATAGGTGGGTGCAGGCGTAGCGTTATCCGTTAGTGGCGCCCGAGGCACCCCCCGGGGTCATCGCCCCCTCGCAAGAAAGCTCGTTTTCGCATGAACGCTATCGCGCCCGCTTCTGCCAATCCCGTCATGACACGGCGGCAGATCACCCTCGTCGTGGTGGGGCTGATGGCCGGAATGTTTCTCTCGGCGCTCGACCAGACCGTGGTGAGCACCTCCATGCGCACCATTGCCGACGACCTCGACGGCATGGCCCTGCAGGCCTGGGTGACCACGGCGTACATGATTCTCTCCACAATCTCCACGCCCCTCTACGGCAAGCTCTCCGACATTTTTGGTCGTCGCCTCCTCTTCATCATCGCCATCGTGTTGTTCTTGATCGGTTCGCTGCTCGCCGGAACCGCCCAGACCATGTACGAGCTCGCGGCCTACCGAGCCATCCAGGGACTGGGTGCGGGTGGTCTCATGGCACTGCCGCTGGCCATCATGGGCGACATGCTCGCGCCCCGAGAACGCGCCAAGTATCAAGGATACTTTCTGGCCGTCTTCGGCATCTCGAGCGTCATCGGGCCACTCATTGGCGGCCTGTTCGCCGGCTCGCCCCAGATTCTTTGGATCGAGGGATGGCGGTGGGTCTTCCTGATCAACCTGCCGATTGGTCTGGTGGCTCTGGCCTTCGTGCTGCGCTTCTTGCACCTTCCCCGACACCCTCACGCCGTGCGCATTGACTGGTGGGGCGCGGCGCTCGTCATTGGCGCGACAACTCCGCTCCTTCTCGTGGCCGAACAGGGCCGGGAGTGGGGCTGGCTCTCACCCATTTCTTTGGCCTGCTACGGCGCAGGTATTGCCGGGGCCGTAGCGTTTGTGTTTGTCGAGCGCTGGATGGGCAACGATGCCCTGATCCCCATGAAACTCTTTAGGTCGCAGACCTTCTCGATGGCCACCATTTTGGGCATCTTCGTGGGCTTCGGAATGTTCGGTGGCCTGATGATCATCCCCCTCTACGTACAACTGGTCATGGGCGCCACCCCCACCGAGAGCGGCTTCATGATGCTGCCCATGATCGCCGGCCTCATGATTGCCAGCATTTTTTCGGGACAGATTATGGCGCGAACCGGAAGCTACGCTGCTTTCCCCCGAACCGGCACACTGTTCCTAGCTGGCGGATTCCTCTGGCTCACCTTTATTACCCCCGATAAGCCCTACTGGTTCATCCTTCTGGGAATGTTCGGCATTGGTCTCGGTCTTGGTCAGCTACTGCAGACGCTCACGGTCGCCAGCCAGAACTCGGTCTCGTCGCGCGACATGGGCGTGGCCACGAGCACGTCAACATTCTTTCGGTCGATGGGTGGAACGGCCGGCACGGCAATCCTGTTTTCGGTTCTCTTCTCGCGCATCCCAGAAACACTCAAGGCGGCATTCGCAAACCCCGCGTCACAGACGAACATCGAGGCTGCCCTCAACGACCCTGCCGTGTTGGCGGACCCGAACAACGCGGCCATCATTGAGATTCTGCAAAATGGCCAAACCAACCCGGCCAGCCTCGTCGACTCGCTTAACGGCAACTCGGCTTTCCTCACGAACGTCGATCCGCGCCTGGCCGAGCCGTTCCTCGTGGGTTTTGCCGACGCGACGGTAACGGTGTACTGGATTGCCTTCGCCGTGGCAGCGGCGGCTTTCGTGCTGAGTTGGTTCATGCGCACGCAGCCGCTGCGCGAGAAGTCCGCCATGCAGGAAGCGGCCGACGCGGCCTACCAGGCCGAGCAGGCAGCAGAGTCGATGGGCTCACTGGTTGACCCCGGCCCCGCGATGACGCCGGCAGACCTGGCCGCCGCCGAAGCCCGCGAGGCTAAGCGCCGAAAGGCACGCGCACAAAAGTAGTCTCGGCGTCGGTGAAGCGCGCGCGCATCACCTCAAGCGCCTCGGGATTGCTGTCGACCAGAATGTAGTTGCGGCCGAGCGCGTGGGCCACGGCCCCCGTGGTTCCCGAGCCGGCAAAGAAATCGAGCACCGTGTCGCCCGGATTGCTGGACGCCTGCAGAATGCGGCGCAGAATTCCCTCGGGTTTCTGAGTGGGGTATCCGGTCTTCTCATTACCCGTGGGGGAGACGATCGTGTGCCACCACACGTCGGTGGGAAGTTTGCCCCGTTCGGCTTTTTCTGCGGTCACCAAGCCGGGTGCCATGTACGGCTCGCGCTCAATGGCGTCAACGTTGAACACGTAGTTTTCGGGGTCCTTCACGTAAACGAGAATCGTGTCGTGCTTGGCCGGCCACCGGTTGCGCGGCTTAGCCCCGTAGTCGTAGGCCCAAATGATCTCGTTCAAGAAGCTGGCGCGACCAAAGAGAGCATCGAGCAGAACCTTGGCGTAGTGCGCCTCGCGATAGTCGAGGTGAACGTAGAGCGTTCCGTGCTGTGCCAGAACGCGCCACGCTTCGATGAGACGAGGCTCAAGGAACGACCAGTAATCCTCGAACTGGTCGTCGTAGCTCATGAGCGTGGTGCGCACGCGCTCATACGAGTGCCCCGCGAAACCCGTTACGCGTCCCTTGCCCGGCGTTGTGCGGCGAGACGTCGAAGCGGAGCGCACCTGTGCTCGGCCGGTATTGAAGGGGGGATCAACGTAGATGAGGTCGATGGTGGCGTCATCAATCGTGGACAAAACTGCGAGGTTGTCACCCTCGATCACGCGCCCACTCACCACAAGGTCATTCTCTCAGAGTGCGCGAGCGCATATGCTCGGAACATGGACATTGACGTTGTTCACCAACCTTCTGCGCACCGATACATCGTTACGGTCGAGGGGGCAGAGGCGGGCGAGGCCTCCTACGTGCAGCGCGACAACGAGCTCCTTATCACGCACACTTTCATAGATCCCGCCTTTCGAAACCAGGGGCTCGGAGCTGTTCTCGTTCACCGCGCGATTGACGACATCATCGCCACGAGTGACCGCGTGATCACCTCGGGGTGCTGGTTCGTCACCGCGTGGCTCGAGGCGCATCCCGGTTATGTGGAGGCCGCACGTTCGGGCGGCATCGACGCCGAGCTCGGCAATTCCTGCCGCATCGTTTCGTAGTTTTTGAGTGTCCGGGCGCCCAGGGCCTAATCCTTGACGCGCTCGGTGAGCCAGCTCAGCAGATCGTCGATGACCTGCTCCTTGTTGGTCTCGTTAAACATCTCGTGGCGGCCCTCGGGGTAGACCGTGACCGTGACGTCGTTTTGACCGCTGCGCGAGATGTAGTCCTCGGCCAAGAACAGCACGCTCTTTTCGCCGCCGACAGAATCATCGCTGCCGAGGAACATCAGAATCGGTGTCTGTGCCATGTTCTTGGCCGGGCGGCCATAGAGCTTGAGCCCATCAACCACGCCGTAGAGCGCGAGAACTTTGGCATCGAAGCACCAGGGGTCCGCGGCGAAGTCCGCCCACACTTTCGGGTCGCGGCTCAACCATTCGTGACCCGTTGCGTCGGGTGCAGCCCACTTTTTGTTGAGGTCACCCGCATTCATGCGTGACGGCGTGCGCGACGCGGAGCCACTCCAAATGAGCCCCGCATATTCGCTCGCGTGCGCGTTTGCCGCGATCTGGCCCATCAGCGAGCCCATGCTGTGGCCGAGAAGAAAAATGGGGAGACGCGGATGTTCCGCGCGAATCAAGTGGGTGAGTTCGAGGATGTCGTTAACGGCGGCGGTGAAGCCGCCCACGCCTAATCGTCCAAGCTTCGTCACGTCGCCAAACTGCTTCATGCCCGTTCTGCCCGATCCGCGCTGATCCGGAATGTAGGCGGCAAAGCCACCCGAGGTCAGGGCCGCCGCAACGTGCGCATACCGGGCGGCATGCTCGCCAATCCCGTGCAGGAGGAGTACAACACCGCGAGGATTTTTCGCGGGGTAGTAGTCCATGAACAGAGTGACGCCGTAAGAATCGACCAA
>DBCH01000005.1 GCA_002292955.1 Microbacteriaceae bacterium UBA963
GGGCTTGCCCGTGGTACCCGACGAGAAAAGGATGACGAGCGGATGATCACACGGGACGGCCGTAAAGGTGGGCTCGACCTGTTCGCGGGTGAAGTCGGCATACGACTCGGCCCCGGCCGGAAGGGCGGCGTCCTCGTCGAGATAACCCAGCAGCACGGTATGCATGGCGGGCAGTTCTTCGCGAATTCGCGCCAACTCGGCCGCGCGCTCAATGCGCTTGGTTCCCCAGACATAACCGTCGACGGCGATGATGACCTTGGGGTCGAGCTGACCAATGCGATCCACGACACTCGTGGGACCCATCTCGGGTGGCACCGAACACCACACGGCTCCCAAGCTCACCGTGGCGAGGTAGGCCGCAACTGTCTCGGGAATGTTGGGCAGGTATCCCACCACGCGATCGCCCACACCCACACCGGCGCGACGCAGGCCGGCCTGCAACCGACCGATTTCCTCAATCACGCGAGTTGCCGTCCAGTCGCGTGAACCCGACGTCTGCGAGCGCGCCAGCAGAGACACGCCATCGCCTTGGTCGCGCAGGGCGCGAACGGCGTGCTCGGCAAAATTCAGGGTGGCCCCGGGAAGCCAGGCGGCTCCGGGCATCTCGCGCGATCCGAGAATGCGTTCATAGGGGGAATGCAGAATGACGTCGAACTCGTCGATGACGTCGGCCCAGAACGTTTCGAGGTTGTCGATGCTCCACTGCCACGCCTCCTCGTAGTTGGCAAACGTGACACCTTCTCGGGCACCAATGCGCTCAAGAAAACGACCCATGCGGGAATCAGACCAGTGAGAGCGATCTACCGCCGGTCGCAGCAGGGCACCTGTTTCGACGCTCACTTCTTCTCCTCTTTGGTGCCCCAGCGCAGTTCTTCGAGGCGCGTGCCCAGCGCTTCGGACGCGTGCAGCAGCGCGGGGGCCCACTCGTCGAGATCAGTGTCTTCGTAGTTCACGATTCCGATCGACGCCTTCACAACGCCGTTCACGAGCACCGGGGCGGCGATCGAGGTAGACCCGATCAGATACTCCTGTCGAGATCGCGCAAAGCCGTCGTCAACAACGTGTGCGAGATGTTTGGCGAGTACGTGTCGGCTCGTGGTCGTGTCGTCGGTGTATCGGGTCAACGGCATTCCCAAAACAGTGTCGACAAACGTGGGATCGCTAAAGGCCAAGAGCGCTTTTCCTACGCCCGTGGCGTGCAGTGGAATGCGCGCCCCGATGCGCGACTGCACGGGAGCCGACTCCACCATCGACAGCTTCTCAATGTAGATGGCATCAACGCCGTCGATCACGGCCAGCTGGACGGTTTCGCGGCACGTGTATTGCAGGTTGAGCAGGAACGGCATGGCAATCTCGCGCAGACGACCGTGCACCGGGGTGAGCATGCCCATTTCCCAGAGGTACAGACCGAGACTGTAACGGCCATCTTCATCGCGGTCGAGAAAGCGGCCCTCCTCGAGTTCGCCCGCGAGTCGGTAGACCGTCGCCACCGGTAATCCCGTGGCCCGTGAAATCTCAGACAGCGTCATGCTCGGGCGTTCCATGCTGAACACGCCGAGAATTGAGAGGGCTCGCGCTGTTACCGAGCGCGTGGCAACGACAGGCGGACCACCCGAGTCGAGAACTGCATCGGTCATGGTTACTAACGTAGACAGTTTTTCATCAGATGAAAAGGTAATGTCTCCTTAATTCTGAAAAGATTCTCGATTAAGCGCCTAATTGAATAGGTTTTTGGGCAAAGTCAGTGAATTAGGGTCCTTTCACTCAATGAAAATTGTGTTGCACTTTGACGCGAAAGGGTGTCTACTTGTGTCACGCCTTTACGTACGACGTCCGATGCGTACGCGAAAGCACTCCCGTCCACTGTTGCAAAGGAGCACACCTTGACCGGCAAGCGCACATTCCCAGACCCGTACGCCATTGAGACGCCCGCGGGCGCCGAAGGCTGGCAAGACCTGTACGCGTATCACAACCTGTTCCAGGAGGGTCGCCAGGCTATCGACGGCAAGAAGACGTGGTTCCGCAACTCACTGCACTTCCCCGAGGTGTCGTACCCGTTTGACCAGATCACCATTGACTGTGCCTTCATGGGTACCGGCGTAACCAACACCCGCGTGTTCGCGATGCCGCCGGCAAAGGGCCTGGACGTGCGCGTGGTCAACGGCTACACCTACATGAGCGCTCTGCCGGCTCCCGCCCCCGAAGAGATCGAGCGTCGCGCCGCCGAGTTCGGCGTGCGTGCCGGCCACTACTTTCAGAACTGGGACAGCCTCTACGAAGACTGGGTGGAGCGCGTCAAGGGACGCATCTCCGCGGTCAAGGGAATCGCTATCCCCGAGATGACCGAATTCGAAACGCTTGAGTACGTCACCGAGACCCACGGCAACACGCAGGCCAACACGGTGCTGGCCAACTACCTCGATCTCATTGCACAGGGTGACGCCATCTGGACCCTGCACTCGGAGTTCCTCAACCTCGGCTACGCCGCGTATCTGCAGTTCCTGCTGCTGTGCAAGGCCAACTTCCCCGACATCACCGATCAGACCATCTCGCGCATGGTCTCGGGTATCGACGTGATTTTGTTCCGTCCGGACGACGAGCTGCGCCGCTTGGCCAAGCTCGCCGAAGAGCTCGGTGTTGGCGATGCCGTGCTGGCGTCGAAGGACGAGACCACGCTGGAAGCCAACCTGTCCGGCACGGATGCCGGCAAGAAGTGGCTGGCTGACCTCGAAGAGACCAAGAACCCTTGGTTCTACTTCTCCAACGGCTCGGGCATGTACCACCACCACCGTTCATGGGTCGACGACCTGAGCATGCCCATCCAGGGAATTGGCGACTACATCAAGATGGTGCGTCGCGGCGAGTCGCTCGAGCGCCAGCTCGACAAGCGCCAGGCCGAGCGTGACGAGATCACGAACATCTACCGCGACCTGCTCGAGGGCGATGTGCTGGCCGAGTTCGACGGCGCCCTCGGCCTGTCGCGCACGGTGTTCCCCTACGTGGAGAACCACAACTTCTACATCGAACACTGGTTCATGACCGAGTTCTGGAACAAGGTGCGTGAGTTCGGTGCGCTGCTGGCAAAGTGGGGCTTCTGGGAGTCGGAGGACGACATCTTCATGCTGCGTCGCGCCGAGGTTGTGGAGGCCGTGATCGACCTTCAAGCTGCCTGGAGTCACGGCACCGAACCGCAGGGACCCGCCTACTGGCCGGCCGTGGTCGCAAAGCGCAAGTCGATCTACAAGACTCTGGCCAAGTGGACTCCCCCGCCGGCACTCGGCCCCGTGCCGAAAGACGTGTCTGAGCCGCTGACCATCATGCTCTGGGGCATCACGCCCGAGACCGTGGAGCGTTGGCTCGACCAGGCCGAAGGCGTGGGCAGCAAGACCGAGCTCGGTGGCTTTGCCGCGGCGCCCGGAATTGCCGAGGGTCGTGCGCGCATCGTGCTCACCCCGGATGAGCTCGACCAGGTTCAGGACGGCGAGATTCTCGTGGCTCC
>DBCH01000134.1 GCA_002292955.1 Microbacteriaceae bacterium UBA963
AACGGCGGCTTCTACATTTGGGTGGGTCTTCCGGAACAGCTCGACAGTAAGGCCATGCTTCCGCGCGCCGTCACCGAGCTCGTGGCTTACACCCCGGGAACCGCGTTTTTTGCGGACGGCGGCGGTCGCCAAAACTTGCGTTTGTCTTTCTCCTACCCCACGCCGGAGAACATAAAGATTGGCATTCGCCGGCTCGCCACCGTTATTCAGGGAGAGACCGATCTGCTCGAGACTTTCGCGGGCACTGGCATTCTCACCCTCCCCGACACGAGCGAGAGTGTTATTGCTCCGCCGCCCGACATGAACTAGGCCAAGGAGAACAACCATGACTCACTCAACCGTCACTGTTCTGGCCGGGGGAATTTCACACGAGCGCGAAGTCTCGTTGCGGTCGGGGCGCCGCGTGGCCGATGCCCTCACCTCAACCGGTCTGAGCGTGAGCCTGATCGATCCCGATGCGTCCCTCCTGTCGCACTTAGCTGGTGATTCGCCCGGTGCCGTGTGGCCAGCGCTGCACGGGTCCAGTGGCGAGGACGGCGCGCTTCTCGACCTCCTACGGGCCGGCGGCCACCGCTACGTTGGTCCTTCGCCCGAATCCGCGCGACTCGCCTGGCACAAGCCCACCACCAAGACACTGGCTGGCCGTGCCGGTTTATCCACGGCTGCGTCGCTCACACTCGCGCGTGAGGCATTCCGTGAGCTGGGCGCGAGCGCGGTGCTCGAGCTCATCGTCAAAAACCTGGGCGAGCACCTCGTTGTCAAGCCCGCACAGGGGGGATCCGCACAGGGCGTGACCATCGTCACGCGAGCGGCCGACCTTCCCCGGGCCATGGTTGAAGCGTTTACCTACGCCGAGGAGGCTCTGGTCGAGAAGTTCGTTGCCGGAACCGAAGTGGGTGTGACGCTGCTCAATCGTGGCAACGGCGTGGAAGTACTCCCGGCCGTGGAGATTGTTCCCCTTGATGGCGTCTACAGTTTTGAGGCGCGGTACAACGCCGGCGAGACAACCTTTTACGCGCCCGCCCGACTGTCGGATGAAACGGCTGAGCGTGTTGCGGCGGCGGCCCTGTCGGTCTACGAATTGCTCGGGCTTGACTTCCTGGCGCGCATCGACCTGATCGTCGATGGTTCCGGCCAGCCGTGGCTCCTCGAAGCCAATGCACTCCCCGGTCTCACCGAAACGTCGCTCGTGCCGCTCGCAATTGAGGCGGCCGGTTACGACCTCGCCGAGATATTCGCCGCCCTTGTGGCGCGCGCCCAGGCGAGCTAGGCGCCAAACGGTTCTTCGCCGAGCTCCGCAAGGATGCGGTTCAGGTCTGCCACAGTGGCAAATTCCACGCTGATCAGGCCTTTCTTTGCCCCAAGTGTGATTTTTACCCGCGTGTTCAGGCGGTCACCCAGTCGCTCGGCAACCTCGTTAAGGTGAGCGCGCCGAGCACCCGCTGTGGTTGCTGGTTTCTGTGACGCTGGCTTTGCGCCCGCCACAATGGCCTCGGCCGAGCGCACGCTGAGGTCTTCCTTGATGATTCGTTCGGCGAGCCGGGTCATTGCGGTGGAATCTGTGGCCGCCAAAATGGCCCGCGCGTGTCCGGCGCTCAGCACGCCGGCGGCTACCTTGGCCTGCACGCTCGCCGGCAGTTTCAGCAGACGAAGCGTGTTGCTGATCTGAGGCCGTGAACGGCCGATGCGGTCTGCCAACTGCTCCTGGGTGATTCCAAAGTCCTGGAGAAGCTGCTGATACGCCGACGCTTCTTCGAGCGGGTTGAGTTCGGATCGATGCAGGTTCTCGAGCAGAGCATCGCGGAGCATGGCGTCATCCGCGGTCTCTTTGATGATGGCAGGGATGCTTTCGAGGCCAACGGTTTTTGACGCCCGCAGCCGGCGCTCTCCCATAATCAGCTCATAAGTGTCGGATCCCGCAACCGGCCGAACAACAATGGGCTGCAACACTCCGACTTCCCGGATGCTGTGCACCAGTTCGGCCATGTCCGCCTCGTCAAAGACGTGGCGCGGCTGCTGTGCGTTTGGCACGATGCTCGCAGGAGAAAGATAGGCCAACCGCGCACCTGGGACCTCAACGAGGGGCTCCTTGGGGTCGGCCGGCGCGGCCGGAAAGAACACGTCCACCGGGCGCGCTCCCGATGCCGCTGTTGGTGCTGCAGGAATGAGTGAGCCGATGCCGCGACCGAGTCCCGTGCGTTTTGTTGCCATGGTGTTCTACTTCCTGGGGTGTGGGTAAATCGGGCGGATAGTTGAGGGGTTGCTGCTACGACCAGGGACCCGTGCGGGCCGCCATTTCGTAGGCCGCTTCCATGTAAGAAACCGCGCCCAGGGATGACGGGTCGTGGCTGATGATTGACTTCCCGAAGCTGGGGGCCTCGGAAACGCGCACGGTTCTCGGAATGATTGTTGTCAGGGTCTGTTCCGGGAAATTGTTGCGCACTTCGTCTGCCACCTCCTGCGCCAAGCGCGTTCGCGAATCAAACATGGTGAGCAAGATCGTCGACAGCGTGAGGTTGGGATTGAGGTGGGGCGCTTGAATTCGGCGGACAGTGTCGAGAAGCTGTGCCATGCCTTCGAGCGCGTAATACTCACACTGAATGGGGAGGAGGACCTCTTGTGCGGCCACGAACGCATTGACGGTCAGCAGCCCCAGCGACGGCGGGCAATCGATAAACACGTAGTGGAATCCGTTGCTCGGATCGGACAGCAGTTGCTCCAGAGCTGTTCGCAACAAAAACTCCCGGCGCTCCATTTCGATGATGTCAATCTCGGCGCCGGCGAGATGGATGGTCGAGGGCACGCAATAGAGTTCGCCGGGTTCGGTGCTGGGCTTCAGCACGTCGCGAATTGTGGCCTCTCCGATGAGCACCTCGTAAATGCCGGGAATGTCGCCGTGGTGATCAATCCCTAGTGCCGTCGAGGCGTTTCCCTGGGGGTCGAGGTCAATGACCAAAACGCGGGCCCCGGCGTGAGCGAGTGCGGCGGCAAAGTTCACGGTCGTCGTGGTCTTGCCCACACCCCCTTTTTGATTTGACACCGAGATGACGCGCGTCCGCTTGGGAAGTGGGGGCGGTGGCGCGGTATAGATCGCGCGGCGTCGCTGAAGGTCTCCCAGTTGCTCCGCGAGAGGTGAGTCGCCCACGTTGTCCCTTGTGTCAGTGGAGATGTCCGAATGTTTCACGTGAAACCCTAAAAATAGCGCGTCAGTTGCTAATCAACTGTAGCCCGAACTACCCACGTCGGTTGTTCGAGCAACCCCTCGCCCAGGGTGACCACCCGCACGTCACTCAAGCCAAAAGTTTTGATCTGTTTCGCCGCCTCGTCTATCTCGCGCGCGGCGCTCGCTCCCTTCATGAGCACGAGCTCACCGCCGGGCTTCGCCAGCGGAGCGACAAGAGGAATCAGGGTTCTGAGCGCACTGACGGCCCGCGCGGTCACCTGGTCTGCCGATTCCGCGTAGGGCGCCTCTTGGGCTCGCGCGCGACACACGGTGACGTTGTCGAGGTCCAGGTCTCTCACCTGCTCCTCGAGCCACGCGGTTCGACGTTCCATGGGCTCCACGAGCGTCACGTGCACGTCCGGGCGTGCAATGGCAACAACGAGTCCCGGCAGGCCACCGCCGGATCCCACGTCAATCACGTGCCCCGGTTCGAGAACCTCGGCTAGCACGCCGCTGTTCAGCACGTGTCTCGACCAAATTCGCTCTGCCTCCCGCGGCCCGATGAGCCCGCGCTCCTCGCCGAATTGCGCAAGAGCCCTCGTGAACTCTCGAACCTTGTCGAGTCCTACCGGAAAAACGCGCGCGGCAACGAGGGGTTCAGGCTCGATGGTCATGTTTCACGTGAAACTAGGCGCGCGTGATGACCGTGTGGCGGTCGCGGCCCTCGCCGCGCGACGACGAGACCAGGCCTCGAGCCGCCGCGAAGTCGTGCACGAGCTTGCGTTCGTAGGAGCTCATCGGAGGAAGTGCGGCGGACGCGGCCCCCTCGTCGATGCGCTCGGCGGCCGTAGCAACCAGCCGCTCAAGCTCGGCCTCGCGGGCTTCGCGAGATCCGCCAACATCCATGATGAGGCGCGAATAGGCACCCGTCTTGTTCTGAACTGCCAAGCGCGTGAGCTCCTGAAGGGCGGCGACAGCGTCGGGCCGTGAGAGTCGCTCCAGGCCACCAGCCTCGGTGGCTACAACAGAAACATAGGCGCGACCATTGCGCGCATCAATGTCGAGGTCACCGTCGAGATCACAAATGTCGAGCAGCTCCTCGATAAAGTCGGCGGCGATATCGCCCTCGCGCTCCAGCTCACTCACCGTGGCCGGAGCTTCTATGGTCGTCTCGTCTTTCTCCGACGTTGTCATGATCAGCGTCCCTTCTTCTTGGCTCGGTTCTTGCCCATGGGCTGTTGCCGCTGTGGGCGCTTTTCTTCAACCTCGATGACCTCAACGTCTGGACTGGTGAGCTTGCCGCGACGGGCGAGGCGCTCTTCACGGGCCTTAGCCGCCTGCGACCCGGGAGACGGCATGTTGCGAATG
>DBCH01000120.1:0-3365 GCA_002292955.1 Microbacteriaceae bacterium UBA963
CCCCGAAGGCCCGGCCGGCAAGCCAGATGTTCTCGGGTCGGCTCGCGACATTCGCGAGACGTTTGGCCGCATGGCCATGAACGACTACGAGACCGTGGCCCTGATTGCCGGAGGACACACCTTCGGTAAAGCACACGGTGCCGCAAACCCCGACAAGTACGTGGGCCCCGCGCCCGAGGGCGCACCGCTGGAGCAGGCAGGCCTCGGTTGGGCCAACAGCATGGGCACCGGCAACGGCGAAGACACCATCTCGAGTGGACTCGAGGGTGCCTGGACCCCCACGCCCACCACGTGGGACAACAGCTACTTCGAAACACTGTTTGGTTACGAGTGGACATCGACAACGAGCCCCGCGGGAGCCATTCAGTGGGTTCCCACTGGCGGTGCCGCTGCGGATGCGGTGCCGGATGCTCACAACCCGAGCAAGCGCCACGCACCCATCATGTTCACCTCCGACTTGGCGCTGCGCGAAGACCCCATCTATCAGCCCATCTCGAAGCACTTCCTCGAGAACCCGGCCGAGTTTGCCGATGCCTTTGCGCGCGCATGGTTCAAGCTGATGCACCGCGACATGGGTCCCGTTTCGCGCTACCTCGGTTCTGAGGTTCCTACGGAACAGCTGATCTGGCAGGACCCGGTTCCTGCCGTGGACCACGCGCTCGTCACCGACGCACAGGTCGCCGAGATTAAGAAGAAGATTGCTTCTCTCGGCCTCAGCGTGGGTCAGCTGGTGGCAACGTCGTGGGCTTCGGCTGCATCGTTCCGCGGATCCGACAAGCGCGGTGGTGCCAACGGTGCCCGCATCCGTTTGGAACCCCAGCGCTCGTGGGCAGTCAACAGCCCCGACCACCTGAACACAGTGCTCTCCGCTCTTGATGGTCTGCACGCTGAGCTCAACTCTGCCGGCACCGCGATATCGCTCGCCGACCTGATTGTGCTCGCCGGCGGCGTAGGAATTGAGATGGCTGCCGAAAAGGCGGGAACGCCCGTTACTGTCGCCTTCACGCCCGGACGCACCGACGCCACTCAAGAGATGACCGACGTCGAGTCGTTCGCCCTTCTTGAGCCCGCAGCAGATGGGTTCCGCAACTTCGCGAAGCCTGATCTGCTCCAGTCGGCCGAGTATCACCTCATCGACCGGGCCGAACTGCTGGGCCTCACCGCTCCCGAGATGACCGTTTTGGTGGGTGGCCTGCGGGTGCTCAATGCCAACACCGGCCACTCCTCGGTGGGTGTTCTCACCTCGCACCCCGAAACCCTCACCAACGACTTCTTTGTCAACATCACGGATTCCGCACTCGTGTGGAATCCGGTTGGCGCAGACGGCGATGCGTTCGAGGGCGTAGATCGCGCTTCGGGTGCCAAGAAGTGGGACGCCAGCCGAGTTGACCTCGCGTTTGGTTCGAACTCAGAGCTTCGTGCACTGGCTGAGGTTTACGCCAGCGACGACGCTCAGGAGAAGTTCGTGCGCGACTTCGCCGCCGCGTGGACCAAGGTGATGATGAACGACCGCTTCGACGTTCGCTAGGTCCTTGCCGCAATCGCCAGATTGCTCAAGACAAAAGTGCCGGCCCTCAGGGATTCTCTGAGGGCCGGCACTTTTTTACGTCTTGCGAACTACTTCTTGGTCGTGGTGGACTTCGAGAGCATCCGCCCGAGGGGTTCAATCCGCGCAGGAACTGCCGAGGACCGGCATCCGCAACGAATCAATGAGAAAAGTAACTATTGTGTTTCTCAACGAATTTCCCGGCTAGCATTGCCGAGACGAGAGTCGCGACATGCATCGCATATCGGGCGTCACTGAAAGGGATTTTGTTCCATGGAGAACAAGGGCATTGGTTCGTGGGCCACACGGCGCCGCGTCAAGTCGGCGGGTAAAACGGCCTTCATCTTTAACGATGACATCACCACCTATGACGAGTTTTACGTGCAGGTCAACCAACTCGCCCACGCACTCCGCGGCGCCGGAGTGAGCTCGGGCACGCGCGTGGCATACCTCGGAGAGAACCACCCCAGCTTTCTCGTCACGTTCCTGGCCACCACCCAGATCGGCGCCATCTTCGTTCCGCTCAACACGCGCCTCGCCCCCGCCGAGGTGTCGTACGCGTTAGACGACAGCGGAGCGAGCCTGCTCGTCCACTCGAGTGCTCTGGCACACCTCGCCGTGCAGGGTTCGGCCGGAATGCCGTTACGTCTGGTGCAGGCGGACGGCGACCCCCACGAAGCCGGCGCCACCACGCTCGCCGGATTTACCGAGGGCACTTCGGCCGAGTTCATTGATGAGCCCGTGCAGCTGCGTGACCCGGCTCTGATTCTCTACACCTCGGGCACAACCGGACACCCCAAGGGTGCCGTGCTCACGCACGAAAATTTTCTGTGGAACACGTTCAACGCCATCGTGGACTTCGACATCACCTCAAAAGAAATGTCCCTGATGATCTCGCCGCTGTTCCACGTGGCCTCACTCGGCATGGGTGCCCTGCCTATGCTCATCAAGGGCGGCACCATCGTGCTCGAGGCGGGGTTCAATCCTGAGCGCGCCCTCATGCTCATTGAGAAGTACGGCATCACCATGCTCAGCGGTGTGCCCACGACCTACCAAATGATGTGCGAGCACCCCGACTGGGACACGACGAATCTGTCGACCGTGCACCACATGACCTGCGGTGGATCGGCCGTGCCCGCGCGCGTGCTCGACGCCTACGAATCCCGCGGTCTGGCCTTCACGCTTTCCTACGGCATGACCGAATCGTCACCGGGAGCCACGAGCATGCCGCCGGCCTATAGCCGTGCCAAAGCAGGCTCGTCGGGTCTGCCCCACTACTTCGTCGACATGCGCATTCGCGCCGAAGACAACACGGAGGCGCCCGTGGGTGAGGTGGGCGAGATTCAGCTTCGCGGCCCCAACGTGATTGCCGAGTACTGGAACAAACCCGAAGCCAGCCGCGACTCCTTTGTTGACGGTGAGTGGTTCAAGACCGGCGACATGGGCTACGTCGACACCGACGGCTTCTTGTTCGTTGCCGACCGCATCAAAGACATGATCATCTCCGGTGGCGAGAACATCTACCCCGCAGAAATCGAGCAAATCATTTTTGAGCTTGATGGCGTCACGGGCGCTGCACTCATTGGCGTGCCCGACGACAAGTGGGGCGAAGTGCCGTGGGCAATCCTCACCATGGCGGGCGGCGCATCGGTGACTCTCGAGCAGGTGCGCGACCACCTCACCAACCGAGTGGCGCGCTACAAGATGCCTAAGAACGTGATTGTGATCGACGAGTTTCCGCGCACCGCCAGTGGCAAGATTCGCAAGGCAGAACTCCGCAAGCGTTTCACTTAGTTGGTTGAGTAGGCCGCAGGCCGTA
>DBCH01000120.1:3477-5882 GCA_002292955.1 Microbacteriaceae bacterium UBA963
GGCCGTATCGAAACCGCACGTGGCTTCGATACGTCGCTTCGCGACTACTCAGCCAACGGCGCTGAGTTGGCACGTGGCTTCGATACGTCGCTTCGCGACTACTCAGCCAACGTTGCTTAGTTGGCGAGTGGCAAGGTGACCGCGCGGATGAGCGTGTTCCACGCTTCCGGTTCGACCTTGGTGATGGCCACGTCGTCAACGGCACGCCCCAGCGTGTAGGCCTGCAGGAAAACAGCGATGGCTCGAGAATCCAGGTCTTTGCGAATCCAGCCCTTTTCTTTGGCAACCTCAACCGCGTCTACCAGAGTGTTGGTCAGACGTTCCTGCTCAACCGACAGGAGGGCACGAAAGCGCTCATTTGAGTGGGCCATGCCCAATTCGCGCGCACGTTCGGCTCGTCGGTGCGCACGTTCAGGGTGTTGGGTATCCGCCGACATTTCGTACATCCGGTCGAAGAACTCGGTGGCCGAGGTGGAGGTGGCCGTGATGTCCCCAATGACTGCGTTCGAATAGTCAACGCCGGCAGTGAAGCGGCGAACCAGCGTGGCTTCGATCAGGGCCGGAAAGTCGCCAAAGTGGTGATACAGCGAGCCGCGGGCAACACCGGAGGCGGACAGAACGTCTTCGACGAGAATGTGCTGAGGGTGCGCGCCGTCGAGCATCTCGGAGACCGTGTTGATGAGTCGGTCCTTAGTGGATAAACCCTGCTTTGCCATGGGCACCATCATAGAAGAATCCGGCACGTGTTTTCGGGCTAACGCCACGTTATGCAGAAAAAACCCCCATCTCACGAGAGAAATCGATGAAAAAGCAGGGCTAAAGCGTGATTTTGCTGAGGAGTCTGCGCAAATCTTCACGCTCATCGGCCGACAGAGCCGCGAGAGATTCCGCTTCAGTTTCGTGGGCCACGGCACGAGCGCGCACATACACCTTCTGTCCGGCGGCAGTGGCCACAATCACGTTGGTTCGTCGGTCGGTGGGGGCGGGTTGGCGTTCAACCAGCTCTGCCTTTTCGAGTTGATCCACGAGCGCCACAATCTGGCTCGCATCGAGCGACAAGAACTCGGCGAGTTCGCGCTGAGTGGGTTCGAGACCGCTGGCAGCCAGCGACAAAACGGCGTAGCTCCGGGCCTTGAGGCCCAGGCCAAGCAGACGACTGTTGGCGAGGCCGGTACCGGTGGCACGCGCACGGGCGAGCAGGAACTCCGTCTCTTGGGCGAGTTCCGAGGCACCAAAACGAGCAATCTCAGACTTTGCCATCGTTCTCCCTCTCGCTCGCCCTCTAGGTTGCACTCGCTCGGTATTTAGTTGAAACTATAAACCATTGACACTTTAAAGTAATCCAAGGAGAACCATGTCACTCGCAGGCAAAGTTGCCGTTGTCACCGGAAGCGGCCAGGGCCTCGGCCTCGCCTATGCTCAGGAGCTCGCCGCTCAGGGCGCATCCATCGTCATTAACGACGTCAACGCTGAGGTGGCAAATGCCGCCGTTGCCAGCATCGTCGACGCCGGCGGAAAGGCCGTGGCCGTGGTGGCCGCCGTGGGTTCGACCGAAACGGCAAAAAAGCTCGTTGAGACAGCAGTGGCTGAATTCGGGCGCCTGGACATCATGGTCACCAATGCGGGAATCCTGCGCGACACCGTGCTGTGGAAGATGTCGGACGACGACTTCGACGCCGTGATCAACGTGCACCTCAAAGGAACGTTCACGTGCGTTCGTGAGGCAGCCATCTACATGCGCGATAACGAGATTGCCGGACGCATCATCTGCATTGGATCGCCCACCGGACAGCGCGGAAACTTTGGCCAGACCAACTACGCAGCTGCCAAGGCAGGAATTGTGGGCATGGTGCGCACCTGGGCACTCGAACTCAAGAAAGCGGGCATCACCGTCAACGCCGTGATTCCCGTGGCCGCCACCGCCATGACCGCCACGGTGCCCTACTTTGCCGCAGCGATTGAGGCCGACGCCAAGGGCGAGAGCATGCCCGACTTCTTTCGCAAGACACTGGGCTTTGGCACCAGCGCCGACGTGGCCCCCCTCGTGGCGTTCCTCGCCTCCGCGGAGGCTGCCGCTCTCACGGGCCAGGCCATCGGCATCGGTGGCGATCGCCTGCAGGTTTACACGCACCCGGAGGCCGCTATCACCGAGTACCACGAGGGTGGCTGGTCTTACACCGACCTGATTGCAGCGTTTGGCGGACCTCTCGCCGGCTCTGCGCAATCGGTGGGCGAGCGCTTTCCGCCCCTGCCCGAAGACCTGGTTCGCGAGCCGGCCAAGTAGTGGCCATGCGTTACGAACTCAACCTGGATGTGGCCAACCTCACGGCCATCGATACTCACGTGCACATCGAGGTCGACGATCACGGGCACAACGCGCTCACCGACGATCTGGTTGAGGCGGC
>DBCH01000120.1:5939-7181 GCA_002292955.1 Microbacteriaceae bacterium UBA963
GCTCTACCGCGAGCGCAAAATGGCGGCCGTGGTCTTCACAGTTGATGCCACCACCGCGCTCGGGCACTCCCCCAACTCCACCGAGGAGATTGTGGCGGGTGCGATTCGCAACAGCGACGTGTTGATTCCGTTTGGCTCAGTGGACCCGCTTCAAGGTTCGCGCGCGGTCGACCGCGCAAAGGATCTGTTCGAGACCTACGGTGTTCGCGGTTTCAAGTTTCACCCCACGCTGCAGAACTTCGACCCGAGCGACGAAGCCTTCTCGCCGCTGTTTTCGGTGATTGATGAGATGGAGGTGCCCATCATCTTCCACACCGGACAAACGGGCATCGGCTCGGGTCTTCCCGGGGGTCGCGGGCTTCGTCTCTCACTCTCCAACCCCATGTTGCTCGACGACCTCGCCGCACGGTTTCCCGCGCTCAACATCGTTATGGCTCACCCGTCGGTGCCCTGGCAGGACGAGGCGTTGGCCGTGGCCACCCACAAGTCGAATGTGTGGATTGACCTGAGCGGATGGTCACCCAAGTACTTCCCCGAGAACCTCGTGCGGCACGCCAATTCAATTCTTCAAGACAAGGTCCTCTTTGGCTCCGACTACCCGCTCATTACGCCCGACCGCTGGTTGGGCGACTTTGCCAACCTCACCCTGAAAGACGAGGTGCGCCCCAAGATTCTCAAGGAGAATGCGGTTCGGCTTTTGGGTCTGGGCTAGTGAGCGATCTCTACCCCGTGAGCGATCCGCTCAACTTTGCCGACGTGCTCACTCCTGCAGAACAGTCGGCCATCCGCCGGCTGCGGGCCACGCTCGAGACGAAAGTGAAACCGCTGGTCAACGAGTATTGGGCGCGCGACGAATTTCCGGCGCAGATTGTGCCCGACCTCGTCGGTCTGGGCATGATGAACCCCACCGAACTTGTTGACGCCGGCGAGACGCCCGGACACCTGTTTGCCGGTTTTCGCACGTTTGAGCTTGCGCGGTGCGACACATCAATCGCAACGTTCTATAACGCGGTCGCCGGGCTCTTCCGCGCCACCATCACTCTCGGCGGTTCGCCTGAGCAGGTGGCCGCCTGGGATCCGTTGGTTCAGTCGTTTGAGATGTTCGGCGTGTTTTGTCTCACCGAACCCGAGCATGGCTCCGACATCGCCCGCGGACTCTCGACCACGGCCACGCGCAACGGAGACACCTGGAGCATCAACGGCGCTAAGCGCTGGATAGGTGGCGCGGGAATGGCGAACACG
>DBCH01000064.1:0-2571 GCA_002292955.1 Microbacteriaceae bacterium UBA963
GTTTATCTCGGCACTCGGCGCCTGCGCGCTCGCCTTCCGGTGGACGCGCGCGGCGTGGACCTCTCGGCCGACGAACCGGTGAGCAAGTCGCGTCGGAGAGAGACCATCAAAGAGATTTTGCTCGGCAAGACCGTCTTTTTGCTGTTGCTCGGACTGGTCGTGGGTTTTGTGGCACCCGAGGCGTCCTACCTTGCCGTCGCCCCGTTCTTTGTGACGCTGCAGCCCGGCATGCTCGTGTTCTTCCTGCTTCAGCTGGGGCTCCTGGTGGGTGCAAGGCTCCAAGACCTCCGCAGCGGCGGATTCTGGCTGCCGGCATTTGCCATTGTGATGCCCATTCTGGCGGGCACTCTGGGCGCCTTCACCGGGGTTGCTGCGGGCATGAGCGTGGGTGGCGCCACAATGCTGGCGATTCTCAGCGCAAGCGCTTCTTACATTGCGGCCCCGGCCGCCGTGAGTCTGGCGATGCCGAAAGCCAACCTCGGCATGGCGTTAGCTGCGGCCCTCGGCATCACGTTTCCGTTCAACCTTTTGGTGGGGCTCCCGCTGTTCGTGGGCCTGGCGGAATTCTTTACGACCGCGCTCGGTTCGCGTTAAACGTCTTTGGGGGAATGCTGAAGCAGCCACACCATGAGCGCCTTCTGGGCGTGCAGGCGGTTCTCGGCTTCATCCCAGATCACTGATTGCGGGCCGTCGAGCACGTCGGCCATAACTTCGTAGCCGCGGTAAGCCGGCAGGCAGTGCATAAAGATGGCGTCGGGCTTGGCTTGGGCCATGAGCGCGGCATCGACCGTGTAGCCGGCAAAGTCCTTCTGGCGGCGGGCCTTCTCGGCCTCTTGGCCCATCGATGCCCAGGTGTCGGTGACCACCACGTCGGCGCCGGCAACGGTCTCGGCCGGACTGTCGAGGATGGTGATGGATCCGCCGGTTTCGCTAGCGCGGGTGCGGGCATCCGCCACGATGTCTTCGCGGGGCTGGTAGGTCTTCGGGGCGCCGAGCCGCACGTGCATGCCGGCGGTGGCGCAGGCCAAGAGGTAGGAGTGGGCCATGTTGCTGTGGCCGTCGCCCACGAAAGCCACGGTGAGTCCGGCGAGGTCGCCCTTGTGTTCGCGAATGGTTTGCAGGTCGGCGAGCAGTTGGCACGGGTGGAAATCATCGGAGAGGGCGTTGATCACGGGAACCGTGGTGCCGTCGGCCATCTCCTCCAGGCCCGACTGGGCGTAGGTGCGCCAGATGATGGCCGCGGTCTGGCGCTCGAGCACGCGCGCAGTGTCGCCCACGGACTCCTTGGCGCCGAGCTGGGCGGTGAGCGCTTCGATGATGAGCGGGGTGCCGCCGAGGTCGGCCACACCCACGGCAAACGACACGCGCGTGCGAGTGGAGGGCTTGTCGAAGATGACGGCCACGGTCTGCGGACCGAGCAGGGGCTTGGCCAGCCAGCGGTCTTGCTTGAGGCGCGCGGCGAGATCGAGCACCTGGGCTTGTTCGGCCGGGGTGAGGTCGTCGTCGCGGAGCAGGTGGCGGGCCATGGTGTTCCTTTGTGTTGGGAAAAAACGAGCCTAGCCGATGAACGGGCCGGGCTGCACTTGGCGGCGGAGTTCGGGGAGGGCCCTTGCGGGCCCATCCCCCGGTCTCCGCGACTCGCCGAAGCGAACTCCCCCGCGACACAGCCGGAGGTGCATTGGGTCGCGGCCACCGATTCGGCATCCACCCCGCGCGAGTTGCCTCTCGCGGGGACCCCTCACGCCACGCCCCGAGAGGCCTAGCGTGGGGGCTATCACCCGACGGCGAGCGGATAGGGAAACTCGCCGAAGGGGATGACGGATGCCGGTTCCCCCCAATGCGCATTCAGCATCTCGGTAACCACGGACAATGAAACTTCGCCGGCGCGAGTGCGCTCGAGCCAGGGCATCCACGGTTGGGCCCGGAGACGGATCATGCCGCCGTTGGGGATGGATTTACCCACCGCCAAGCTGATCAGCGAGTTGGAAACGTACGAGCGAATGTTCGACCCGGCGTATCCGGGCGTTGCACGTTCGTCGGTGAGCACATCCTCGGTGAGTTGAAGCCACTCGGCAGGAGTGAATCCGGCCACGTGAAACTCTTTGGCCAGCCAGATCCACTCGGCAGTGTTCGTGATGCCATCGCCTCGAACCGCCCGTTGCTGGAGGTACATGAACGTGGGCTGCATGTGTTGTGGCATATTCGTGATCAGAACCGCGCACCATTCACGCGCGAGTTCGACGGGAATCGGGTCCCAGGTTTTTAAGGCCGGTGGGACCTCAGTGAGTCGGATAAGTTCCATGGTTCTCCCTTTTACAAGGTGCGCTGCCGACCCGGCCAGGGGTCGACGTTTTGGGCCGATCGACCAGCCGGGGCAACAGACCCCGTGACTTGCACGAGCCAACTGGCTCATGCCCGTTCTTGCCCTAGGGCACCGCACTCAACGGGAGACGGTTGCCGGATAGCTAGCTAGGTACTTGGCGCTATCACTCGGGAACGTGAGATGAAACTATCAGAGACCTCTGACAGTGGGTGTGGTTTCGATACGCGCTGCGCGCTACTCAACCAGCG
>DBCH01000064.1:2678-2858 GCA_002292955.1 Microbacteriaceae bacterium UBA963
GCGCTTCGCGCTACTCAACCAGCGAGGCGCTACTCAACCAGCGACGGCAAAACGGCGAGTTCGTCGAATACTCGCTGGTTCATCGTGAACGCCAGTTGCACCTCGGTGATCAGGGTTTCGCGCTCCCCCGGTGTGAGCTCCAGGCCATCCAGGTGACCGCGATAGGCCTCCTTGTAACGC
>DBCH01000051.1 GCA_002292955.1 Microbacteriaceae bacterium UBA963
GCGCATGAGGGGTTGCGGCGGCGTCGAGAACTCAGTGATCACAATCCGACCGCCGGGCTTTGTTACGCGAAACATCTCGGCCAGGGCCTTCTTGGGCTCCACCACGTTGCGCAATCCGAAGGAGATGGTGACGGCGTCGAAAGAATTGTCCTCGAAAGGAAGTGCCGTGGCGTCGGCCTCGACAAACGACAGGTTGGTCAGTGCCGCGTGCCTACGCCGGCCCACCGCCAGCATGCCGGGGGAGAAATCGGCGGCCACCACTTCGGCACCCGCTCGCGCGAGGGGCACACTGCTTGTGCCGGTTCCCGCGGCCAGGTCGAGAATTCGCATTCCCGGAGCGGGGGCGAGTTGACGCACCGTGACAATCCGCCACAGGGCTGAGTTACCGGCCGAGAGAAAAGCGTTCGTGCGGTCGTAACCCTCGGCAACATCGTCGAACATGGCCGCTACCTCGGCGGGCTTCTTGCTCAAATCAGCTGTGCTCACTTCTCAAGTCTAGGCGGTGAGGGTCGCGCTGCCGTTGGGCGTAAAGTTGAACGAGTGACCAGTTTGCCCACCGCCCGACTCACCGTGACGACCGTTCGCGTTGATGAAGCTCCGGCGTTTGTTGAACTGTTGAACGCCGACGCGCCCCTGCTATGGCGCCGCAAGGGGGCCGGCCTCGTGGGCCACGGCGAAGCCCTGAGACTCGAGTTTTCCGGGCCTCACCGCATGCAGGATGCGGCGCGGGCATGGCAGCAGATTGTGGCTCAGGCCCACGTGAGTGACTCCGTCTGCGTTCCCGGAACCGGGCTCGTGGGCCTCGCGAGTTTTGCCTTTGCCGACAACTCACCCACGTCGAGCGTTCTCATCGTGCCGCGACTCACTGTTGGTCGTCGCGACGACGTGACCTGGATTACAACCGTCAGTGTCGACGGGGACGAAGCTCCCGAGGCGCGCGTTCCACACCCCGCGCCGGTGGAACAGCGCGCGAGCGCACGACTCGTGCCCGGCAGGATGAGCGAGGGTGACTACGAGGAGGCTGTGGAGTCGGCCATCGCGCGTATTTCTAGCGGTGGCCTGAGCAAGGTGGTTCTCGCCCGCGACCTCACGGGAACTCTGGCCGCCGGATCCGATATCCGCTCCATGGTGACCGCACTGGCACACGCCTACCCCGACTGCTGGACGTTTGCCATCGATGGGTTTTACGGCGCCAGCCCGGAGACACTGGTGAGTGTTCGCGGTGGCATTGTGGATGCCCGCGTGCTCGCCGGCACAGCGGCCCGCGGCACCGACCCGGCAAGCGATGAGACCGCGGCCTCTGCTCTGGCCACGAGTCGCAAGGACCTCGATGAACACGCGTTCGCCGTGCGCTCTGTCACCGAGGTTCTGCGTCCACTCACGTCGCACCTGATTGCCGCTGAGGCTCCGTTCACCCTTCAGCTCGCCAACCTCTGGCACCTCGCCACCGATGTGAGCGGTGAGGTTGCAGCCGGGGTGAGCGCCCTCGATCTGGCTGCCGCGCTGCACCCCACGGCCGCAGTCGCTGGCTCGCCCACGGAAGCCGCTGTGGGCCTCATCGCTGAGCTCGAACCGTTCGACCGCGGTCGCTACGCGGGAGCTGTGGGCTGGGTGGGCGCCAATGGCGAGGGTGAGTGGGCCATCGCCCTGCGGTGTGTTGCGGTGACCGGAGAGCACGTTACCGCCCATGCCGGTGCGGGCATCGTGGCGGATTCGGTAGCGACGACCGAGTTGCGCGAGACACAGATGAAGTTTCGGCCCGTGCTCGACGCGCTCGCCCCGCTCGACGACTAGCGTTCGAGCGGAACTTCGATGAGCAGAGGTCGCGATTCCGGTTGGGTGAGTGCTTGGTCCAACTCCCCCGCGGTGGTCGCCTTCTGGTAATCGAACCCGTACGCCTCGGCCAGCGCGCGCAGATCGACACCGTGGGGAGTGAGCATGACCCGGTCAAAATCTCCCCTGTCGGCCGTTGATGCCACCTCGAGTGAATCAAAAATTGTGCCGCCCGAATCGTTGGCGACCACAATCTGAAGACGCGGTCGCGGAAGGCCGGGCTCGGCCCAAAGTCCGCCCACGTCGTGCAGCAGCGTGATGTCGCCGAGCAGCACGCGTGTGAGCGCCCCCGATGCCAGGGCAATGCCCGCAGCGGTGGAAACCGTGCCATCGATGCCCGCAAGACCGCGGTTAGCAAAGACAGGGATCTTTTTGCCCGGTACAACCCTGTCGGCAACGCGAATGATGCGCGATGCCCCCACAACAAGGCGCTCGTGTGGCCAGGTTGCCCGCCAGACGGCATCCACCACAAGATCGCGCGTCAGGGGGGTGCGCACGGCCGCCAGTTCTGCCGCGACAAACGCCCGCTTGCTCTCCGCGTCGGAAGAGCGGCCCGCGGCAACGTCGGGCGCACGCTGCGCGGGCGAGTTCTCAACCTGCTCGGTCTCGTAGGTGGCGAGGGCCGCTGAGCCCACGCGCAACCAGGCTCCCAACCACTCCCGGTCCGTTTCGCCCGGCTCAATGGCCACCTCATCCGCGAACGTTTTTGCCGCATGCCCGGGGTTCACGTCTTCGCCCCCGGAGCGAACCACGATGGTCTCGATGTCGGGACGGCCGGAAATCAGGGCGGGGACCTGCCGGGTGAGGGTGGGGTGACCAAACAGCACAATGCGCTCAATGGCATTGGTGAGTTCGGCATCGGCCAGCGCCGCGCGGTAGTGAGGAATGAGGTTGCGGCCGAATCGGGCACCCGACGACACTTCGGCCACGAGTGGCCAGCCGCCCTCGTGGGCGACCTGCTCGGCCACCGGTCCCGCGTTGGCTCCCGCGATCACCAGGGTCCGCGGTCCGCGCGCAAGCGTGAGGATGGCGCGCTGCGGGGGCGCGGGCGTCTGCATCGACACGACCACGGGCAGCGGACGCTGGGCGCTCGACAGGGGCTCACGGAATGCCAGGTTGAGGTGAACCGGTCCCGGACGTGCAGGTTCTGCCGGTTCGTGACCCAGCGCTGCCGACCACGCCGCGTGGGCGGCAGACTGCCCGGCCGCAACGCCACCAGCGGCGCTGTCGGGGGCGGGAACATCGAGCATCCAGCGCACGCTCGTGCCAAAAATGCCCGACTGAACAGTGGTCTGGTTGCTCCCGATTCCGCGAAGCTCCTCCGGGCGATCGGCGGTAAGCAGGATGAGGGGAACGCCGGCGTGATGAGCCTCCAGCACAGCGGGATGCAGGTTGGCGACCGCAGAACCAGAGGTTGTCACAACGGCGGCCGGGCGGCCGGTCTCGCTACCGATTCCGAGCGCCGTGAACGCCGCAGAGCGTTCGT
Organism: Microbacteriaceae bacterium UBA963; assembly: GCA_002292955.1. Lineage (GTDB taxonomy): Bacteria > Actinomycetota > Actinomycetes > Actinomycetales > Microbacteriaceae > UBA963. The sequence goes on from DBCH01000051.1 coordinate 3,320, forward strand.
CGAGCCGCACCACCACGCGCAGAGCCCCCTCGCGCTCCAGAGTGGCCGCCGCCAGGGCAAGTGCTTGCGAGCGCGCGCCGGGGCACACCACAACCCACTCGAGGCCGCGTGCCACGAGGGTCTCGAGCACGGCAAACGCCGACGCGGTGGCCGGTGACGTTTCCGCGCTCGCGTCACTCACGTGTGTCGTTGTCCTTGTCCAGGTCGCGCTGGAGTCGGCGGAGGAAGTCCGGATCGTCGTCAGGCCCCTGCGGGCGCGGGGAACTTCGGCGTTGGTTACCGCCGGTTTGGCGACGCGGTTGGTCGGAGCGCCCGCCGTCAGCCCGGCGCGGTCGTCCCACAAAGAACCACAGAAGCGCTCCCACCAACGGAACAAAAACAATCACGAAGAACCACGCGGGCCGAGGCAGACCGCGAACCCGAGTGCGATCAGCCATGACGGCATCGACCACGGCAAAGATAGTGAGGACCACCGTGACGGCCACGAGAAGCAAAAAGAGTCGAACCATATCTCAGAGTCTAGGCATGCAACGTAGACTCTGACCTCGTGAAGAAGATTCCCCTCTGGCTCACCTACACTCTGCTGCGCGTTGCCCTCTTTGTCGTGCCCTTTGCGGTTCTCATGTTGTTCAACATCACCTGGTGGATTTCGGCAATCCTCGCAGCAATTATTGGCCTGTCATCGTCATATATTTTCTTGGCCCGACTGCGCAACCGAATGTCCACGGCCATCTATGAGGCCCGTGCCAAGCAGAAGAGTGCGGCGCCCGGAGCCGACGAAACCGCTGAAGACTCTGCCAAGTAACGCGCCTGCGCGCCGGGTCTAGAACGCGATGGCGGCGCCCAGACCGAGCCCATAAAGAAGGCCCGTGACGGTGCTCAGGCGCAGAACAAGGATGTCCTCAGCCGGAGTCTTGCTCGTTGCGGTAATGACACACGCAGGCGCCACGATGAGCCACGCAAACTGCACGAGCCAGGCGTTCGAATAGAACAGCGCAATGACGGCCGCGGCAGCCATGGCCAAGACCATCAGAACGATGTAAAAGACCACAGAGCCGCGACGACCCATCCGCGTCGCGAGGGTGCGCTTTCCGGAGAGGCGATCCGTCTCGATATCGCGGGCATTGTTGATCACCAGAACGGCGCAGGCGATGAAACCGATGCCCGCACCGCCGAGCCATGCCTCATCCGTGACCCTGCCGGCCTGGACAAACATGGTTCCCGCGGTGGCGACGAGACCGAAGAACACAAAGACGGAAAGCTCGCCAAGCCCCATGTAGCCGTAAGGGCGCTTGCCTCCCGTATAGAACCAGGCCGCGGCTACGCAGACCAGGCCTGCGGCGGGCAGCCACCAAATCTGGGTGATCACCGTGATGGCGAGTCCCGCCAGAATCGCGACCCCAAAAAACGAGAGTGCCACAGCGAGCACGGTGCGCGGCTTTGCCGAGCCGGATCCCGTGAGGCGACCGGGGCCCACGCGATGAGCGTCTGTTCCTCGCACACCGTCGGAGTAGTCGTTGGCGTAGTTGACACCAATCTGAAGACACAGGGTAACCACGAGGCACAGAACCGTAAGAAGCCACGAGAAGCTGTCCGCCACCTGCGCTGCACTGGCGCCAATGACGACGGGCGCAATTGCCAGGGGCAAGGTGCGCAGGCGGGCTCCGCTGATCCACGACACGCGGGCAGGGCGGTTCGGAGCGAAGTGTTCGGGCTTGCGCGACCGCGCGGGGTGCCGCTTGGTCGACCCGGGCCGCTTGTTCTTTTTTCGGGAGTTCTTCCTCGTGCTCATCACAGTGTTCGATTCTACGGTGCCCCTCGTGGGGCTCGAATTCGCGGGCTCGGTTCTGTTGGTTCGGCTCAGTGGTGGGGTTAGCCCACAAAGAGGGCCGCGCACACGAGCCGGTCGGGCTTGCCCGACGACAATCGCGGTAGCTTCTCAACGAGCCGCACCTCGCGAGGCGTGGCGGCAACACCGAGCTCGTATCGAACGATGGCCTTGATGAGCTCGGCGAGAGACCGGGGATCGGCGCTGGTCTCATCGGGGTCGAGTTCGACCACAAGACCCACGCGCTCGCCCCACTCCTCGTCGGCGACGGATACCGCGACGGCATATGCACATTCGCGAATACTTTCGGTCACCTCTTCCACAAGTTCGAGATTTACCTTGATTCCGCCGGAAATCAGCACGCGATCGCTGCGGCCCTGAACCGTAAGTGACCCCTCGCGGAACTCCCCGATGTCGTCGGACAGGTACCAGCGAACCCCATCGGCTTCCGTAAAACGCCGCGCAGTCATGACCGGGTCACCGATAAATTCCGTTGCGAGAATATGTCCGC
>DBCH01000040.1 GCA_002292955.1 Microbacteriaceae bacterium UBA963
GGCGACGAGGTGATGTACGCCTGGCGTTCCTTTGAGGCTTACCCGATTCTTGTCCGCGGTGCGGGCGCGACGCCCGTGCAGGTGCCGCTCACGGCAGAACTCAAGCACGACCTGCCCGCCATGCTCGCGGCCATCACCGACAAGACCCGAGTCATCTTTGTGTGCACACCAAACAACCCGACCGGGCCCACGGTTGATCACGACGCCCTGCACGATTTCCTCACGCAGGTTCCCAAGCGTGTACTCGTGGTGGTGGACGAGGCCTACGTGCACTTTCAAGACGACCCGACTGCTGCCCGCGGCATTGATCTCTTTCGTGAGTTTGAGAACGTGGCCGTGTTACACACGTTCTCCAAGGCCTACGGCCTCGCGGGACTGCGGTTGGGGTACACCATCGCGCGCGAGAAGATTCAGGAGGGATTGCGCAAGGTCGCTATGCCTTTTGCCGTCACCGACGTGGCGCAGGCAGCCGGAGTAGCTTCGCTGGCCGCTGAAGAGGAGCTTCAAGGCAGGATCGACATCCTCATCGTCGAGCGCGCCCGGGTTGAGGCCACCCTGGCAGAGCAGGGGTGGCGGGTCACTCCCTCGCAGGCCAACTTCACGTGGCTGCAACTGGGCGACAACACGGACGCTGTTGCCGCACACTTGATGGCCCGCGGCATCATTGCTCGCCCGTTTGCGGGCCAGGGCATCCGCATCACCATTGGCGACCCCGAGGCCAACGACGCTTTTCTCGCCGCACTGGCCGACGCCCCGCGGACCTAAGTTTTCCTCTGCTGAGGCCTTAAAGTAAGACCGTGACTAACCCGAAACATCCCACCGCAGAGCGTCTCATCGAGACGGTTTCTTCGATGCTGGACGGCAGCGAGCCGCTCGGTGTCACCATAGATGAGGTACTTCGGCAATCGGGCATTACTCGGGGGGCGCTCTATCATCACTTCGGAAGCTTCCCCGCCCTGGTGGAGGAAACGCTCATCCGCAGGTTCGCAACAAATGTTGCGTCAGACGGAAAAGCCATGCGGGTCGTGGCAGAGGAGTCATCGACCGCCGTTGAGTATTGGACGCGAATTCTTGAGTTGAGCGCGTTGACGCAATCCCGCGCCCGCGTGGCGACTCGCCTTGAACGCGCCCGGCTGCTCGGGCTTGCCGCCGAGGAGTCGAGCTTTTCGCGGGCACTCGCAGCCGAGCAGGAGCGCGTGACCGAGGACATGACCAAAGCCATTGCCGTTGCGCAGCACAAAGGGTGGGTTAAGCCAGAACTCAATCCCCGAGCTGTCGCAACGTTCTTGCAGGCCTATTCGCTGGGGAGGGCTGTTGACGATGTGGCTGAAACTCAGGTGCCCAACGAAGATTGGCTGGCCTTGATTGACGTTGTTTTGCGATCATTTCGGCAGGATCAGAACTCCGCGACTTGACCAAATAAATATTTGGTTGGTAGCGTCGTGCTGTGGGCACAAGTTTTCAGCGCCATCTTCTCGCGTTGCCGCACCGAGTGCGCGGGCGCTTTGTCACGAGCATTCTCACGGTGGCAGCAATTGTGGTTGCTGGCCTCTCTCCCGTGGCACTCTCTTCACTCGGCGCCGCAAGTTCGTCTCCGGCATACGCCGCGGGACTACTCGGCAATGAAGATCCCACGTTCACCAAGGCCACGACGGCGGTGCGCGACCTAGGCGAATCTTGTGGCGGCTACGTATCGATTACCACCAAGCCAAGTGGCGTGCAGGGGATTGTCTGCTACAACTACAACGGCACGGTCAACGCCTCAAAAGTTTTTAGCGCCGAGGGATTGCTCACAAGTCTTGGTGCTTCCGGTGGTCAATTCGTGGGCGGACAGTTTTATGACGGGAGCACGTGGGACAACCGCATCTTGACGTTTGACAGTTTTTCGGGGGCACTCGTGGACACCGAGTATCTGGGGTCGTTCGAGGTTTCGGACATGTGTTTGGTTGGCTCATCCCTGTTTGTGAGCAGTCGAACGTATCCTTATCTCCGAATGTTCAACGTCTCTGCTGGCGGGATCGAGTACAGTTCGGCTTTCCAATCGGGTCTCTCGCAATATAGTTACAGCAGCGGTCTATCGGTGCGACAAGGCCCATCAAATGCTGTGTTCTGCGATGGATCCAATACCTCGATTGACGCCGTCTGGGTCATTGGCGACAACGGAATGCAGGCGATTAATGAATATGGCACGACGCCGAGTTCCTGGTTCGACCGCGATTGGCTGCAAAACAGTCAATTAGGCGGGGGACAAATTCAGGACGCTTGGCAAGATACTGGCGCAAATTTTTTTGTTGCGACTAACGCGGCACCCTACCTCTCCAGGTGGAATAGGGGCTCTGGTTTTGTGGAGGACACGACATTCCGGTCGAATCTCGCCGCAAACCCGCTCGATGGCCCCGCCACAGTCCTCTCCTTGGGTAACCCACATTTGCTAGTGGGGGGATCCTTTACCGGGAGAGTTAGGGCATTCAAGCAAGATGGCTCGGCTAACACGGCATTCAACGCCGGTGTTGGTTCGGCTCTGGGCACGAATGAGGTGTCGTCGCTCTCGGCCATTACCGACCCGAGCGATGGCCAAATGTACGCCTACGTTGGCCACTCAGGCGGCTCAACCCGACTCCTCCTGATGGAGCGGCGACCGTCAAGTGCTCTTGCCCCAACGGCAGTGGCAGGGCGTTACCTGAGCGCAACCGTCTCTATTGCCCAGAACGCAAGCGGCGTTGCCCCGAGCAGTTATGTCATCACGTCAACCCCGGGCGGTTTTACGTGCACCGTGACCGGGGCGTCTGGTTCGTGCGTCATTTCGGGGCTCACCAACAACACCAGTTACACCTTCAAGGCTTTAGCCTACAACGGCTCGGCACCCTCGTACTTTCAAGGCCCCGCTTCGTCGGCAATTACTGCAGCAGATAATCGCGTAAACCTCACGGTTGCCGCCAGCCAAGCAAACCTCTTGGCGGGCGAGACGGTGAGCCCTGCCATCGCAGTGACCTCGGGTTCGCTCATTTCCGGGGATTCTCTTTCCTCTGCCACCTTCACGTACCTGGGCATTAGTGGCACCACATATGTTGCGTCGACCACCGCGCCCACCGCTCCAGGAACCTACCGAGTCACCCCGTCTGCACTTCAGGTTTCGCCCGGTCCTGCCTCCAACTACATCACCACGTACACTGCCGGTACCTTTAGCATCGCCAAGGCGAGCCGAACGCTGAGCTTTGCCAGCACCACCGCAAACATGTCCTACGGGCAAACGCAGACCATGGCCGCAACCCCCTCAGCGGGTGCGGGTGACGGTGCCGTCACCTACTCGGCGGGCTCGTCCGACGCCTGCACGGTAGGGGCGAGCACCGGACTTGTGACCATCACAGCGACGTCTGGAATCTGCGAGATCTCAGCGTCGATTGCTGACGGAACGGGCTACTTTGCTGCCAGCACGAGCACGCCGTTGACAATCACCGTAGGAGTGATGGACCTTGAAATCTCCGGCGGTAGCCCGTCGGTGAATTTTGGCACTGCTTACACGGCGACCGCGGTTGTCACTTCAGGGGCCCTCGCGGCAGATGAAACCATCACCGGCGCGACGTACCTGTTCGAAGGCACCGGCTCCACGTCTTATGGCCCCTCGGCAACGCCACCCACTAACGCTGGCACCTATTCTGTGACGCCGTCGAACGCCACGCTGTCCCACTCGGCCGCAAACTACAACATCACTTACGCGCCGGGCTTGCTCACCATTAATCGGGTTGGACGCACGTTGTCCTTCGCCACCACTTCGGCAAGCCTCTTCTATGGGGATACAACAACTATGGTCGCCACACCGTCTGTGAGCGACGGCACGGTAACCTACTCATCTGGTGCCTCAACGGCATGCTCTGTGAATAGTGCGTCGGGTCTCGTCACCATCATCCGTTCCACAGGAACGTGTGCGGTGACCGCAACCATTGGGAGTGCGGCAAACCACGCGAGTGCAACAACAACGACCCCCGTCACAATTACTGTCGGTAAGCGGGCCATCACGGTGGGCGTTGCACCCCTCACGGTCACCCGAACAAATACCGTTTCGCCGTCGCACACGGTAGCGGTGGGCGAACTCGCCGGGTCCGACACGATTTCTGGCATGACGTTCACCTATGCGGGCACGGGCGGCACGTCATACGCAGCCTCGACAACACCGCCAACCGCAGTGGGAACGTATTCCGTCACGCCCTCGGCCGCTTCGTTTATCGTGGGACTGGCAAGTGACTACACCATCAGTTACGCACCGGGAACGCTCTCGATCGTAGAGAAATCAACGCGAACGCTGTCCTTTGACGTCACTAGCCTCGGGCGCTCGTTTGGCGACACCGAGACGTTGAATCCCACTCTTTCCGCGGGAACTGGTGAAGGAACTCTCGTCTACTCTCATGGATCGTCTACGGCATGCACCGTGGACTCACCCTCGGGTCTCCTCACCATAACAGCGCCGACAGGTACCTGCCAGGTGAGCGTGTCGGTAGCGGAGACACCGAGTTACTTGGCCACAGCCACCACAGCGTCCCTTTCGGTCACCGTGTCTCGCCGCGTGATTACCGTAAGCGGCGACGATGCCACTGTCACCTATGGCCTTCCCCTCTCTCCCAGTTACAGCGTCAACGCGGGCGGCGTGCTCCCCGGCGACGACATCACCGACGTTACCTACACCTATGCGGGCGTGGGATCTACTACGTACCCTGCATCAACCACAGCACCGATTGACGCGGGTACCTACTCGGTCACGCCCTCGGCCGCCACTGGGCTGAGCAACACAAACTATGACATTCAGTACGCCTCGGGCACTCTGACAATTAGTCCGCCCGCCGCGCCCAACGTGATTATTGCGATTGAGACACCCATCGGCGCCCCCCTGTTGGGTGCGGATGTCCGCTATGAAGCGAGCGGCCTTCGGGTGGGCACCCCCTACACTCTCGTGATACGTTCCACGCCTCACACTTTGGCTAGCGGCACGGCAGCTCTCGGGGCAGCGAGTGGCACGGTAGCGATTCCTAGCAACCTTGAAGAAGGTTGGCACAGTCTCACGTTTACGTCCACTGATCCTCTCGGCAACCCCGTTACCGAGGTCGTCTACGTCAAACTGTCGGCCTCTGGCGCGCTCCTTGAAATATCGCCAACACTTCCGAGTGAGAATCTTGCGATGACGGGAGCCACAAGCATTGCCCCGTACTTGTGGCTGGCCTTTGGGCTATTCATCCCAGGTGCATTCTTGGTCGTCATGGCTGCTCGTCGCAGATTTCGCCGAACCGGAAACTGAGGCGAATGGTGCACGTGGCTGACACACGCAGTGCCCACATATTTATGAGCACTTGCGAGGCAGCACACTGAGTTCAGGCTTAGGCGGACGCTTGCCGCAGGCGCACGATTTCGGCAATCAGTGCGCCGGCGCGCTTGAGCACATCGTCGATGGCGGCATCGTCGCGGTCAATCCATTGGATGCGTGGTTCGCTGTGGAGCGGAACGAAGTCTTTGTGCTGCTCCCACACGAAGAGCGTGCGTTCCGCCCCGAGCACGTACTGCTGCCAGTGGATCTGGCGCATGTAGTTGGCCGGAATCTCGTCGAGGGGCTTTCCTGAGGTTTTGATCTCGGCCAGCACCAGGCCCTCGGCCAGTTCACCAATGCCATCTGGTGTGGCGAGGTGGCGACGGTCTTCGGCAGCGTGAAACAGACCCTGGTTCGACGTGATGCCAAAGTTCTCCAGAACCCAGGCGGCGATGACGGGCTCGCGATCCTGGCCGTGACGCGTGTAGGCGTTTCCGGTAAACGACGAACCGTGCAGC
>DBCH01000138.1:0-2150 GCA_002292955.1 Microbacteriaceae bacterium UBA963
CCCACGAAGGCGGGCGTGGCCCTGGTGGACGTGATTAGCGGTCTCAATGCCTTCTCAGGAGTTCTCCTGGCCCTGCGCAACCGTGACGCGGCGGCGGCCGCCGGCGAGCAGCCCGCCCCGCAGCGCTGCGAGATTGACCTACTAACGAGTCTGCTCTCGGCGCTGAGCAATCAGTCCAGCGCCGTGCTCAACACGGGCGTTGACCCTAGCCGCATGGGCAACGCACACCCGAGCATCTCGCCGTATGAGTTGTATCAGGCGGCCGATCGCCCCCTCGTGATTGCCGTGGGGTCCGATCGGCACTTCGCGCTTCTCGTGACAAAGCTGGGCAATGCCGACTTGGCAACCGACGCGCGCTTTGTGACGAATGCCGACCGTGTGGCGCATCGGGATGCGTTGACCTCCGAGCTTGAAAAGCTTTTGGCCGCGCGTTCGGCCACCGAGTGGGTTGATGACCTGGCGAGGGCCGGACTTCCGGTGGGCCCGGTCAATTCGATTTCGGAAGCGTTCGACCTCGCCGAGCGCCTGGGGCTCGACCCAGCGGCGAGCCTCAATCGGGACGGTGAGGCTGTTCGGTCCGCGGCCAACCCTATCCACCTGCTGGAATCACCCGCACAGTATTTGTTGCCCCCGCCTCACTTGGGCGAGCATCCTGAAGCCAACTGGAAAGAGGATCACTAAGTGTCCAAGAAATTCGAGAACGTAGCGCTCACCGACAAGGTGTTCGCCTTTGACGCTCTGCTCAGCGACGAGGAACGCGGCTGGCAGCAAAAGGCGCGAGAGTTTGCGCAGACGCAGATTGCGCCCACGGTTGAAGAGGATTTCGACGCCAAGTACTTTCGCACGGAACTCATCCCGCTGGTCGCGGCAACGGGATTCCTCGGTATGCACCTCAACGGCTACGGATGCGCCGGCGCGAGCGCCGTGAGCTACGGGCTGGTCTGCCACGAAATTGAAGCGGTCGATAGCGCGTGGCGCACGTTTGTGTCGGTTCAGGGATCCCTGGCGATGTCTGCCATTTACAAGTTCGGCTCCGAGGAGCAGAAAGAAGAGTGGCTGCCGCGCATGGCTCGGGGCGAGAAGCTGGGCTGCTTTGGCCTCACCGAACCGCACGGCGGTAGCGACCCCGGCAACATGAAAACCGTGGCGGTTCGCAGCGGCGACAACTGGGTGATCAATGGCGGCAAGCGCTGGATCGGCCTGGCCAGTGTGGCCGACATTTGCATCGTCTGGGCTATGACCGACGACGGAGTGCGCGGTTTCATCGTGGAGACCAACAGTCCCGGTTTCACCGCAACGCCCATCGACGGCAAGCTGTCGATGCGCAACTCGGTGCAGTGCGACATCGACATGGTCAACGTCACCGTTCCCGACAGCATGATGTTGCCGAAGGCCAAAGGACTCTCCGGCCCGTTCTCGTGCCTCAACGAAGCGCGCTACGGAATCATCTGGGGTGCGATGGGTGCGGCCCGCGGTTGCCTCGACGCCGCGATCGGTCGCTCCATGTCGCGCGAGGTGTTTGGCAAACCCATCGGTGGCTACCAGCTCACGCAGGCCAAGCTCGCCGACATGATGGTGGAGTACGAGAAGGGCATGCTGCTCTCGCTGCACATCGGGCGCCAGAAGGATGCGGGCATGCTCACGTTCGCGCAGATCTCGGTGGGCAAGCTCAACAGCGTGCGCGAGGCGCTCAACATTGCCCGCGAGTGCCGCACCATTCTCGGCGGCGACGGCGTGACCAACGAATTCCCTGTGATGCGCCACATGGCCAACCTTGAGTCGGTGCGCACCTACGAGGGCACCGACGAGGTTCACCAGTTGGTGATTGGTCGGGAACTCACCGACCTCAACGCATTCGGAGCGTAGCGGTCGCTTGAGCGCGGTCAGCTTTCACGCAAAAAGAAATCCCCCGACCAGCAGGCCGGGGGATTTCTTGTGCAGTCAGATGACTACTTGATGATCTTGGTTACCGTTCCGGCACCCACGGTGCGTCCACCCTCACGGATGGCGAAGCCGAGGCCCTCTTCCATGGCGATGGGCTGAATCAGCGCAACCGTCATGTCAGTGGTGTCACCAGGCATAACCATCTCCTTGCCAGCAGGCAGGGTGATGACGCCGGTAACGTCGGTGGTGCGGAAGTAGAACTGGGG
>DBCH01000138.1:2295-4745 GCA_002292955.1 Microbacteriaceae bacterium UBA963
CGCTTGGTTCCGCGAAGAAGCAGACCACAGTTCTCGCCGGCCCAGGCCTCGTCGAGCTGCTTGTGGAACATCTCGATACCCGTGACCGTGGTCTTCTGCGTGGGACGGATGCCCACGATCTCGACCTCGGAGTTGATGGCCAGGGTGCCACGCTCGGCGCGACCGGTAACAACCGTTCCACGACCGGTGATGGTGAACACGTCCTCGATGGGCATCAAGAACGGCTTGTCCTTGTCGCGCACGGGGTCGGGGATGCTGTTGTCAGCGGCTTCCATCAGGTCAAGGATGGCCTGAGTCCACTTCTCGTCGCCCTCGAGAGCCTTGAGGCCCGAGACGCGAACGACGGGAGCGTTGTCGCCGTCGAAGCCCTGGCTGGAGAGGAGCTCGCGAACCTCGAGCTCAACGAGCTCAAGGATCTCTTCGTCGTCAACCATGTCGGACTTGTTCAGTGCAACCATGAGGTAAGGAACACCAACCTGCTTGGCGAGCAGCACGTGCTCACGCGTCTGAGCCATGGGGCCATCCGTAGCAGCAACCACGAGGATGGCGCCGTCCATCTGGGCGGCTCCCGTGATCATGTTCTTGATGTAGTCAGCGTGGCCCGGTGCGTCTACGTGTGCGTAGTGGCGCTTGGGGGTCTCGTACTCAACGTGGGAGATGTTGATCGTAATACCGCGCTGGCGCTCTTCGGGAGCCGAGTCAATCGACGCGAAGTCGCGCTGGACGTTGGTTGCCGACGGGAACTTGTCGGCAAGAACCTTCGAGATCGCTGCGGTAAGAGTCGTCTTACCGTGGTCAACGTGACCGATGGTTCCGATGTTTACGTGCGGCTTTGTCCGCTCGAACTTGGCCTTAGCCACTGGGTCCTCCTAGGACGTTGGTGCGAGTTTGGCCCGATTTCTCGTGCCTCACCCGCAAGGGATGTGGTGTTTAGTTTTTTGTGTGAACTAGCAAGAATGCACTAGCAGGTGTGATCGGGGCTATTCGCCCTTGTTCTTTTGGATGATCTCGTCGGCAACAGCCTTCGGGACCTCGGCATAACTTTCGAAGGTCATCGAGTACACGGCGCGGCCTGAGGTCTTCGACCGCAGGTCACCGATGTATCCGAACATCTCCGACAGGGGCACAAGGGCGCGAACGACCTTGACGCCACTGGCGTCGTCCATCGATTGGATCTGTCCGCGTCGCGAGTTCAGGTCGCCGATGACGTCTCCCATGTATTCCTCTGGGGTACGCACCTCCACGGCCATCAGCGGCTCGAGCAGAACCGGGTTTGCCTGACGAGCGGCCTCCTTGAAGGCCATCGATCCGGCAATCTTGAACGCCATCTCCGAAGAGTCGACGTCGTGGTAGGCGCCGTCAAGCAGTGTTGCCTTGACACCCACCATGGGATAACCCGCAAGTATGCCGACCTGCAGGGCGTCTTGGATTCCGTGATCCACGGAAGGAATGTACTCACGAGGGATGCGTCCACCGGTGACCTTGTTGTCGAACTCGTAGGTCTTCTCGGCGGTCACCTCCATGGGCTCGAGAGCGATCTGAATCTTGGCGAACTGACCCGAACCACCGGTCTGCTTCTTGTGCGTGTAGTCGTACTTGTCGACGTTACGGCGAATGGTCTCGCGGTAGGCCACCTGGGGCTTACCCACGTTGGCCTCAACCTTGAACTCACGACGCATGCGGTCGACGAGGATGTCGAGGTGCAACTCACCCATGCCCGAGATCACGGTCTGGCCGGTCTCCTGGTCTTGCTCAACGCGGAAGGTAGGGTCTTCCTCGGCGAGCTTCTGGATGGCGGTTCCGAGCTTTTCCTGGTCGGCCTTGGTCTTGGGCTCAATGGCCACCGAGATCACGGGCTCAGGGAACGACATCGACTCGAGCACGATCTCGTGCTGCGGGTCGCAGAGCGTGTCACCGGTGGTGGTGTCCTTGAGGCCAATGGCCGCATAGATGTGACCGGCCGTGACGCCGTCAACAGGGTTCTCCTTGTTGGCGTGCATCTGAAACAGCTTGCCGATGCGCTCCTTCTTGTCTTTGGTGGAGTTGATCACCTGGGTGCCACCCTCGGCCTTGCCGGAGTAAACACGAATGTAGGTGAGACGACCAAAGAAGGGGTGTGAGACAACCTTGAACGCGAGCGCCGAGAAGGGCTCGGTCGAGGCGGCCTTGCGCGTGATGATCTTCTCTTCGTCACGCACGTCGTGGCCCTGAACATCCGGAACGTCGAGCGGCGAGGGGAGGTAGTCGATCACGGCGTCGAGCATGGGCTGCACACCGCGGTTCTTGAACGCCGAACCACACAGCACGGGGTAGATCTCGCTGTTGATGGTGAGCTCGCGAATGGCGCCCTTGATTTCGGCAACCGTGAGCTCTTCGCCGCCGAAGTGCTTCTCGAGAAGAGCTTCGTCGGTCTCGGCAACGGTCTCGAGCAGCGCGGTGCGGTACTCGTT
>DBCH01000054.1:0-8201 GCA_002292955.1 Microbacteriaceae bacterium UBA963
CGCAACCATCCAGCGCGCCACCTCTGTCGAGAGGAAGGCTTTGCTGGCGTAGTAGACAGAAACGTCGGTTCCGATAGCCGCAAATGCTTCGGTAAATACGGCGCGAATGCGCCAGGCACGTTCGCGGACCGTGGCCTCGTCGATCACATAGAGCGGGGTGCCAAAATCACGCACCAGGTCTGTCGCCGGCACGCCACCCACACACAAAACTCCCGCGTTATTGCGGGCCACGGAATCAGACCACACGCCGGGTGCCAGGTCGTTAGCGTCGGCGGGCACGTGTAGCCATTCGGGGGCAAGTGGATGAACCATCACGACACCACTAAAAAACGTGACCGCGGTTGGCGCGTGAAGTCTTATTCAGAAGACCTCGGAGGTTGAGCAGCGCGGGCATAAGCGACGGGCAACGCACGACGAACATGATTACTCGACGTCGCAGAGTCCAGCCCAGGTCAGCAAGAATCTGCTTGGCAACCTTGCGAAGTTCGATTTTGTAGTCCTGGGGTACGTGAACTCCCCGAAGCGATACCAGATCAAGAAGGAAAGATTTTGTCATTCGACCACCAATAGCGCCCCGAAACTCATCGTGGTACTCGGTCCCCGGGGGAAAGAACTCGTCCCGATACTTTCTATAGAACCGCAGACGCGAGTGCAGAAAAGTCGTCTGGCGGGACGAGTTGTCGGCATGAACCCGGTAATTGGTGACGGGACGCGGCTCAAACCGAAACGCCCAACCAGCGGAAAACATGCGAAGGAAAAGGTCATCGTCTTCGTATCCGCGAAAGCCCGTGTCGAACCCGCCAGTGTCCCTGAATGCCCGCGTGCGCATGAGCGTGGCTGATGGCAGCATCATCAAGTCTTGGGACAACATTGAGAAAATGCTGCTTTCCGGAACGACGTAACCCGTTCCGTCGAGGTAACCCCGGCGCACCATCTTGCCGTCAATATCAATCTGGCAGAAATCGGAGTAGACCCAACCGAGGTCGGACTGCTTGTCTAGACTTTCCAGGAGTACTTCGATGTGATTCACGGGCCACGTGTCATCCTGGTCAATGAACGCGAGAAATTCCGTCTTTGCGAGCGAGGCACCGAAATTTCTTGCGGACCCCTGCCCGCCGTTCTCTTTGTCGACGAGGGTGATCTTTATCGGACCTCGATACTCCTTGGCGAATCGCCCCGCTAACTCTTTGGAGTCATCGGAAGACCCATCGTTAACGATGATGACTTCTCGAGGCGCACGCGACTGTGCAACAACCGAATCCAGGGCTAAACGGGTGAGGTCTCCGCCATTAAAGAGCGCGAGCACGACGGTCACGTCGGCCACAGGCGGCCTGGCCTTTCCTGCGCGTGACGACGAGGAGGCGCGCGATGCTACAACCATGGCGGTCTCTTTCCTTTGTCGTCGGTGCGATTGGTTGGGTTGCAAACTCTTGGCGGGAGGCGACGAAACGCCGATCGAAGTGTCGCCCGTCAATTCTCGCAGAGTCTGCGGCTACATCCGTTCAGGGGCGCTGACACCGAGCAGGGCGAGTCCGTTGCGAATCACTTGGCCCGTGGCGTCATTCAGCCACAACCGCGTGCGGTGTAGGTCGGTCACGTACTCGTCGCCGTGCGGAAGAACCCGGCAGGCGCCGTACCAGCGGTGGAAGCTTCCCGCCACTTCTTCGATGAAGCGCGCCACCCGGTGGGGTTCTCGGAGCTCGGCTGCCTGCTTCACCACACGGGGAAAGTCTTGGAGTGCCGCAATCAAGAGTGACTCCGATTCGTGCACCAACAGTTCGGGAGCGAATCCGTCGTCGCGACGCACTCCCGCGGCCCCGGCGTTCCGTGCCACGGCGCAGGTGCGCGCGTGAGCGTACTGAACGTAGAACACCGGATTGTCGTTGGACTGGGTCTGCAGCAGATCAAGATCGATATCCAGATTGGAATCGATTGAGCTGCGCACGAGGGCGTAGCGCGCCGCGTCCACGCCCACTGCCTCGACGAGGTCATCGAGCGTCACGATGGTTCCCGCGCGCTTGCTCATGCGCACGGGTTGTCCGTCCTTGACGAGATTAACCATTTGGCCAATGAGAATCTCGAGGCTTTCGCCTGGAGTGTCACCGAAAGCAGCACACATGGCCATCAGGCGCGCCACATAACCGTGGTGGTCGGCGCCGAGCATAATGATGTTGCGCTCGAATCCGCGCTCGCGCTTGTTGAGGTAGTAGGCCAGATCGGCCGCAATGTAGGCGGGGTTTCCGTCGCTCTTGATGATGACGCGATCTTTGTCGTCACCAAATGCCGTGGTGCGCAGCCACACCGCACCGTCTTCGTCAAAGATGTGACCGAGCTCGCGCAGGCGTGAAACGGCACGCTCGACCGCGCGCGATTCGTGCAGCGAGTCCTCGTGAAAATACACGTCGAAGTCCACGCCGAACTCGTGCAGGTTGGCCTTGATGTCGCCAAACATCAGTTCCACGCCGAGCGAACGAAAGACCTCCTGCGCCTCGTCGTCGGGCAGCGCCGTGATGTCGTGCTGATAGGCCGCTGCCACACGCGTGGAAATGTCACTGATGTACGCGCCGCCGTAACCGTCTTCGGGAGCGGGCCGACCCAGGTGGGCGGCAATGAGGCTGCGGGCAAAACGGTCAATCTGCGCCCCGTGATCATTGAAGTAGTACTCGCGCGTCACGTCGGCGCCCTGCGAAATGAGGATGCGCGCGAGGCTGTCGCCCACGGCCGCCCATCGGGTGCCCCCCATGTGAATCGGTCCGGTTGGGTTGGCGGACACGAACTCAAGGTTCATGGATACGCCGCGGTGCAGCGATCCGTTACCAAAGTCGGCGCCCGCGGTCACGACGGTGCGAGCAAGTTCGCCGGCCGCGCCGGCGTCGAGAGAGATGTTGATGAAGCCCGGCCCGGCCACGTCCGCACGTGCCACGCCGTCAACCCGGGCCAAGTCATCGGCCACCTGGGTCGCGAGGTCACGGGGATTCACCCCGACCGATTTTGCGACCTTGAGGGCAACGCTCGACGCCCAGTCTCCGTGGTCACGGTTCTTGGGGCGTTCGATCACAATGTCGGTTACCGAGAGTGATTCGAGGGGCGAGCCCATCCGCTCGCACGCAGAACTCACACACTCGAACAGGTGGCGGGCAAGATCGTCAGGGGTCACGAGATTACAGTCTAGTTACGACACGCCTGTGCCTCTTTCTTTCCGCGAGATGGCAAGGTAGCGTGAGCATTGTGAACGTACGTTTCCGAACCATTGTGGTTACGTCACTCGTTGCGGCGTCTGCCCTCATGCTGACCGCGTGCCAGTCCGCGCCCCCAGAACCTACAGAAACACCACAGTCCTCGCCCGTTGAAAGCGTGACACCAACGCCTTCCGAAACGACACCCGCGGGGGATTACTACCCGTTCGCCGTGGAGTGCGCGGATCTCATTCCCGAAGCCACGATTTTTGAGTTCAACCCCAACTACGTTTTGGACAATTCGGGTGCCATGGCTTCGGCGAATTCGTCTGATCTCGTCAAGGCCATGGAGGGCACGAGCTGCAACTACGTGAACCAGTCAAGCCAGGCGTCGCTCACCATCAGCGTCGCTCACCTCACGCCGGTTTCGACGACGGTGCTTCAGGACCAGGCGGCAAGCGCATTCACGGCGGTCGAGGTCGGCTCTGAGTCGGGTTATTTTGGCACGGTGGCTGGCAGCGGTGTGCTGCAGGTTTTCACGCGAGACGGCTACTGGTTCACGATCGCCGGCCCCGAAGTCTCCAGTCCCGAAGACGTCGCCAGCATCACCAGTCAGCTGAACAGCTTCCTGTCTGCTCGGTAGCACGTCTCGAGGCTGATAGCCTTGAAGCCCCCCTGCCCCCGTAGCTCAGGGGATAGAGCGCTGGTTTCCGGTACCAAAGGTCGGAGGTTCGAATCCTCTCGGGGGCACCCTGTCTGTCACTCAGTTGAAGCTAGTCGCGCTGGTGTGCCGCCCAAGCGGACTCCACGATATCAACGATATTTCGAGATGATTGCCAGCCGAGCTGCTGGGCAATCAATGCCACATCAGCGGTTACCTGGGCCGGATCGCCAGGCCTGCGCGCCACAACTTCGGCTGTGAACGGTGCGCCCGATACCCGGAGAATAACATCGATCATCTCGCGCACGCTGGTGCCCTCCCCCGTGCCCACGTTGAACACGCGGTGTCGACCGCCCTTCGAGTTCAAAGCGTCGAGGGCCACAATATGCGCTTCCGCAAGATCCATCACGTGCACGTAGTCTCGAATGCACGTTCCGTCAGGCGTGTCGTAGTCATCACCAAAGATTCGCGGAGATTCCTGTGCGTGGAGCCGTTCAAAAACCATGGGCACGAGATTAAGCGCCATCTGGTCGCCCAGCTCCGGCCAGCCGGCACCGGCAACATTGAAATAACGCAAGCTGATGGCGTCAAGCTGCTGGGCACGCGCAGCCGCGTCAATCAGCCACTCCCCCACCAGTTTCGTTTCGCCATATGGGCTCGTCGGTGCCTTTGTCGCGGTTTCGGCAACGAATCCACGGGCATCGCCATAAACCGCCGCCGAAGAGCTAAAGATGATGCGGCCCACCCGGGCGCGCTCCATGGCCAGAAGCACATTGGCAAGTCCGCCAACGTTCTCGGCGAAGTACCACGCCGGTTTGGCAACTGATTCGCCCACCTGCTTGCGCGCGGCAAAGTGAATCACGCCCGTCACACCCCGCGATGAGAGCAACTGTGCTAGTTCGTCCACCGAGGAGGACTTGGCGACATCCATCTGGAACAGCGGAACCTCGGCATTGCGCGTTGCTATTCCTGTGACGAGGTCGTCGACAATGATGACTTCGTCGCCCCGCTCGCGCAGCGCGCGAACCACGTGAGCGCCGATGTAGCCCGCACCACCGGTTACGAGGATCGTCATGGATCCCAGTCTAAGAGGGTGAAAGTGCGTCGCGAGCGACGTCGACAAACCCTCGGCTCAAGCGGTGATACTTGCCCGAGACAAACTCGCGCGCCACAAGTCGCCACCGCGCTGGACGGCGGTCCGGAAGGGCAAGTCGAACCCGTTCGTGGGTCAGTTTTTGTGCCGCGAAACTCTTCTGCCCATCGGTTGCTCGCACACCTGAATTGTCGAGACGTGTGGTGAGTTCCTCCATGCGGTTCACACGCGCCTCATGCCGAACCCTACGTGACCTACCAAGAATCCCGACAGCAACAGAGGGGGTGAGCTTCACCGCACCGATCTGGTTCGTCTCGTGTTGCCGATAGTCAATAAGCGTCTCGGGGCAGAGCACAATTCGTCCCGCGATCGCCGCCATTACCGCAAGCCAATGATCGTGCACCCACGATTTCGGGAAGGGCTGCGAGGCAGTAATGAGACTGCGGCGCACCATGGCCGTAGCGCCCGTGACGAGATTACGGCGCAACAGCACCTCGAACGCCTTCGGGCCTTGTTCGGCTCTGCGCTCTCGACTCCGAACACCCAAGGTCGCCAAAAGCGAATGCCGCAGAGGGTTCCCCGACGCGTCAATCATTCGGGCATCAGAGTGAACAAGCATGACCTCTGGCGAAGAAAATCCGGCTACTAAGCGCTCGAGTCGGTTTGCCCGCCACACGTCATCTTGGTCGCACAGCGAGACGAAGTCGCCCGAGCACGCCGCAAGAGCCGCGCCAAAATTTTTGGTTACCCCCAGCGGCTTTTCTCGGCGCAGCACAGTCAGTTGAATACCGAGCTCGTCAAGTCGCCTCGGAGTGAGCACCCGGGCGAGAACGGCGAGGGTGCCATCCGTTGATCCGTCGTCACTAATCACAATCTCTCGCGGGAGAACCGACTGACCCAGAATGCTTTCAAGCTGTTCCTCAAGGAACCTTTCGCCGTTGTAGGTACACAGCGCTACCGAAATGTCGGGGGCCGGCGGCGCGGATGCGTGCAACTCTTCAGAGTTTCCCCGACCACTCATGACAGCCCGTGGCGTCATTTCTTTGGCGAGCGGGCTTTGACAACGCGCAGGACCGGACGGGAATAGACAGCCCCACTCGATCGCGGGTTCGGCGAAATAGCAAACGTTGCCACCCGAGGGAGGACCTGAACCGAGTGGTCGTCAATATCTAGGGCGACGTTGACTTTATATGTTCCCGAGCCCAACTGGGCTCCGGGAAAAACAAACTCTAACGAGTGGTTTCCAGTGAGCGGGGAAATCTTTGCCCCCAGCGCAGCAGCATTTGTAGAGAGTGCAACGACGCCCTGTGAACTAATCACCTGAAGGCGCACATTCCAATTACGAATGCCACCTGGATGACCGAGCGTCACGCGAACCCTCAAATCTTCGCCGGGAACAAAGGTGGCGATAGGACCACCCTTAACCGATCCCACCTCAACAGCGTGGACGTACCCTGTCTCGCTGCCGGGACCCGCCGCCAGAGTGAACATCTCAATTCGACGCTGCTCGAGGAGATCTCGAAATTTCGCCACACCCTCTTCGGGGTCACCGTCAAAAACAAGTTTGCCGTGGTCGAGCAGTACGACACGATCACAGAATTCCATCACATTGGCAAGACCGTGGGTCACCAGAATGATAGTGCGCCCCTCCTCTTGGAACTCACGAATCTTATCGAGGCACTGACGCTGAAAAGCCTCGTCACCAACCGCGAGAACTTCATCGACGAGAAGGATGTCGGGTTTGGCATGAATCGCCACGGAGAAGGCGAGGCGAACGAACATGCCCGACGAGTAAAACTTGACCTGAGTGTCGATAAAGTCACCGATACCCGAGAACGCGACAATCTCATCAAAGAGACGCTCCGTTTCGGATCGTGCAATGCCGAGCAGGGCTGCGTTAAGAAACACATTCTCTCGTCCGGTGAGGTCGGGATGAAATCCTGCACCGAGTTCGAGGAGGGCGGCGATGCGACCTCGCGTCTGCACCCGACCACTCGTGGGCGTGATGATGCCACCAATGATTTTCAGAAGCGTTGATTTGCCTGAACCATTGTGCCCGATGAGGCCCACGGTCGTGCCGGCATCGATGCTGAAGTCCACATTGTCGAGGGCCCAAAAATCCTCGCGGAATTTTCGCCCCCGGCGGCCCAACGTGACGACGCGTTCCTTGAGGGAATCGTCCTTGCGAAGTATGAACTTCTTTGTCACACTCTCTATTCGCGCGACTTGGGGAACAGTTACTTTTGCCATGGTTTGGTCTCGCCCTAGAGAGATTGGGCGAAGTCTCCTTCCAGGCGATTGAACGCGCGCTGGCAGGCCACCAGAAGAATGAGGCCAACGACGAAGGCAATGCCCATGCGCATGAGCATAAAGTCCGGGTAGGCCGTGTCATCGTTTCCCTGCCAGAAGCCGCGCTGCATGCCCATAACGGCAAGGGTGATGGGGTTATTGGTGTAGATCTCGAGAAGAATTCCCGGGCCCATAATCTTGGCAACCATAGCCCACGAATAAATGATGGGCGACGCCCACATAAAAATCATGAGAAACACCTCAACCAGGTACTGCATGTCGCGCAGGTAGACATTGACCGCCGAGAGCAGAATTCCGAGTGCGAGCGCATAAACGACGATGATCAGAATTGAGGGCAGGATGAACAGGGCCTCGCTGGAAAAGTTGAACGCTCCGCTCAACATCGACGCGGCAATGAGAAGCCCAAACTGGACACCCGAATTGATCAGGGCAGAACCCGTTGACGCGATTGGAAAGATTTCGCGAGGCAAGTAGACCTTCTTGATGAGTCCGCCATTTTGATTAATTGACTGCGTTCCCCCTGAGACAATTTCGGAGAACAGGCCGTAAATCGTCAAGCCAGTAAAAATGTAAATCGCAAAGTTCGGTATGCCTCGACTCGCCCCCAGGAATAGGCCAATGGCAACGTAGTAGATGGCCAACTGAACGAGGGGCTTAATGAGCACCCAGAACATGCCCAACGCGCTGTCTTTGTAGCGTGCCTTGAGATCACGGCGGATGAGAAGGCTGAGTACCTCTCGGTGGGCGAAAACGTCACGCAGCGACGAGAACGTGACGAAAATCCCGCCGACTTTTTTCTCACGCGTGCTCCATGGTGCGTGCGAAAGACGGGCAAAACGGTCCCGTGCTTCTGCCGACCAGCTCGAACCGGAACTGCTGCGTCTACTGGATGCCACGGCTAATCGACCCGATGACCGAGCAGAGAAAAGAGATAAGAACCGTAACCGCTCTTTTTCAGGGG
>DBCH01000054.1:8309-33816 GCA_002292955.1 Microbacteriaceae bacterium UBA963
CGCACGTACTCCGACGCTTGCATCATGGACTCAAAGGTGCCCGTATCGAGCCAGGCCGTGCCTCGATCAAGCACCTCTACCTGGAGCTTGCCCCGCTGCAGATAAATCTCGTTGACCGTGCTGATCTCAATTTCGCCTCGTGCGCTGGGCGCCACTTCTTTCGCTATGGCAACAACGTCGTTGTCGTAAAAGTACAAGCCGGGCACGGCAAAGTTGCTCTTGGGTTTCGCAGGCTTTTCTTCGATGGACAACGCCCGGTTGTTCTCGTCGAATTCGACAACGCCGTACGCCTCGGGGCGAGAAACCTGGTAGGCAAAAATTGTTGCTCCATCAACATTTGTGTGCCGGCCGAGGGCGTTGCCCAAACCCGCCCCGTGAAAAATGTTGTCGCCAAGGACGAGGGCCACCTTGTCGTTACCGACAAAATCTTCGCCAATGATGAAGGCCTGTGCGAGGCCGTCGGGTGACGGCTGAATGGCGTAGGTCAGCGATATACCCATTTCGGAACCGTCACCCAACAACGCGCGAAACTGCTCGTTGTACTCGGGTGTCGTGATAATCAGAATGTCTCTAATGCCCGCAAGCATGAGGGTCGACAGCGGGTAGTAAATCATCGGCTTGTCGTAGATAGGCATCAGCTGCTTTGAGATCCCCTTGGTGATGGGCCACAAACGCGTGCCGGAGCCACCGGCAAGGATGATTCCTTTCACGTACTACCCTTTCGTTCGCAACTGTTCGAAGCAGGCCACGGTCTCATCGTAGGCGGGAGGGAGCCCCATCGCCTGCGCCCGAGCCAGGCTAGGCGCGGCGATATCACCGGGAAGGCAATCCACTTTGACCAGAATATCGCGCGATTAAGGTTTCATGCCGGCCACGCGCAGGGGCACAGGGCGAACACGCCGCTGTGCACCCGCGTCCGGACGCCCCCGCCCCCGTGAGCATCACGGTGGTCTTGGCCTGGCAACCATTTTCTTGCCCCTAGGCGGGTTGAAAAAAGTCACGAATAATGTCTTGCAATCCCAATCCGTATCGCCGATACCCACCGGCCTTCATCTCACGAAGGATTGGCCCCCACCGCTTGAATCGTGAGGCCGGATATGCCCGCCGCGCAATCTCGTGAGCCAGTTTCCCCTGAGCAATCGAGCGGACTCCGGCAACGTCTTCGGTGCCGGACCCAAAGACGACATGATCTGTCATTGCTTGAGCGCGTGCAAACAATCTGTCATTCCGAGCGGCGCGGGGAACCCGGAGGCTAGCAACGTAGTGCAGAAAATCAAGTTTGCGGGCGCCGACTTGATTAGCGCCATGTTGTCTGTAGTCAACCAAAGGCTCCCCAAGTGTGTCCACCCGGCCGCGGACGGCTGCAACCATGCCAAGCCACTCGTCGTGCAGCCACGAGATGGGAAAGGGGCGGGAAATCTCTAGTTGAAGCCGACGGAAAACTGTTGCGGCACCGGTAACTAGATTGCGCCTTAGGAGGACGTCAACGGCATGCCCAGAGTGAAGCAAATCAAGTTCACTCCTTCGCACGTTATTGAAGGAAAACAGGGTCGCCCCGAGAGGAACACCCTCGGCATCAACAAGGGTGAGGTTGGAGTGCAAGAGAGTCAGGT
Organism: Microbacteriaceae bacterium UBA963; assembly: GCA_002292955.1. GTDB lineage: Bacteria > Actinomycetota > Actinomycetes > Actinomycetales > Microbacteriaceae > UBA963. The sequence goes on from DBCH01000054.1 coordinate 9,923, forward strand.
CGGGACGCGCGTCAAACTCTGCCGCCATCACAGCCAACTTTTCTCTATGCCAGCGGTCGTCTTGATCGCACAGGGCTACCAGTTCGCTCGTGCACTTCGCAATGGCTTGTTCAAAGTTCTTCGTGACTCCCAAGGGCGTCGGGTTTGCGAGCGTCACAAGTTTGACCTTGTGAGATGACACCGCGTTGAACTCTCCAACAAGGGTCGAAACAATCGTAACCGTCTCGTCGGTGGAGGCATCGTCAGACAGCACAATCTCACGAGGCAAACGAGACTGGGCAAGAATGCTGCTCACCTGCTCAGCCAGAAACCGCGCACCATTGCGAGTGCACAGTGCCACAGAGATTGATGCCGGAGTGCTCACCGGGAAGGTCTCGCTCCCACGAGGCGATCAAAGATATCCACAACGCGTTGGCCTGAGGCCTCCCAGCTCGTTCCTACCATGGTCTGCGCAATCCTGCGCGAATGCTCAACCTGATCTGGGCGATCAACAGCCGCGATGATGTGGTCTGCAATGAGAGATGGCGCGGCGGGAAGGAATTCAACGTTCGAGTTGTCACGCAAAGCAACCCGGGTTTGTTCACCGTCGTTCGTGATGGGCACCGCCCCGCATGCCATAACCTCCAGGGGCAACAGGGACGAACTGGTCATCGAAAACATGAGTCCCACCGCGCAGCGATTGTAAAGGTGTGGGAGATCGGCAACTCGCATGCTGCCGTGGTTGACGAAGGGGAACTTCAGGCCGAGGCGCGAAGCGTCGGCGCCGACAACATTGATGACGATGTCAGGCCGTCGCTCAGCTACTTCCTGAAGGATCAAGAAGCCAAACTCCGTCGCACGTCGAGGCGTGCTCGGGCGCGCGTAAAACACAATCTCGTTGCGCCATTCGTCGTTTGTGCGCGCGTACCGGGTGGAATCGGCTGCATAATCATAAAAGTCCGCTGTCATGCCGAAATCTTTGGTGACCTTGTCACTGAGCCATGGGCCGTTGGTTATGCCGTGGTAGCCCAGACGGTAGCTGTTTTCTGCCACCAGAGAATCCGCACCGGCCGGATAAAAAAGGGGCTCAAAGTCCTGCGTCCAATAAACCCTGGGCACGTCGCGGTCGTATCTCCACGCAGCGTATGCGGTTTGCCAGTCCGTTGCCACAATCACATCGAAGTCTCCGGTGACACCCGTTTCAGCATCGTAAAGCCTGTACTCGGCGCGCAGCTGCGGATAGCCACTGGTGGAAGCAATCATGTGCCGGGTGCCGTCAAGGCTTATCTTTGGGTACTTGCGTGCCGAATAAAGAAAAATGGTGATGTCGTAGCCGGCAGCTTCGAGGTATTCCATAAATCGGTACGCATTAATGTGGCCCCCACCGGCGCGGTTAGGGGGTGAAATGATCCAGCCAATCTGCGGACGCTTCGAGGCCGAAACTAGGGGTTGTGCCACGAAAGTGCGTGGCTTTGTCCAATCAACGGCCACGACATCTTGCGGAAAGACACTCGACAGGGGTGCCGAGTCAAATCGCCTTAATCGCGAACTCAACCATTTGGCCGATCGCCAAGCGGTTGACTTCACACCTTCATATTTCAGCCCATCAAAGAAACGAGAGATGACTGTCATAAGCATCCTGACTCGCTAAGTAGGCCACCAAGGCTCATCGAAAAGTGCGGGGGAGTTTCGTGCTTTCTATTCTATAGAGGGCCCTTCCGACATGAATGAGGTCAGAAGATTTCATTGTGATTAGCCCGAGCAGTGGGGTTAGAGAGGAACCACGCGAAGAGAAGCGAGCGCAAAAAAAAGCGCGAGCGAATGGCGAGAAGGACAGCTCGACGTTTTGGCGTCCAACCGAGGCTGGCAAAAACTTTTCTAGCAACCCGAAAGAGTTCCGCCTTGTATTCGGCTGATGCGGATGTGTTATGCATCGATATGGCATCCATCAGAAATGCGCGTGTCATCCTGTCGGAGAGAGCAGAGACGAAACGCGCTGAACTTTCTTGATTCGTGACCAACTCATCCTGATATTTGTCAAAGAATTTTTCTCGGCTTCTCAGAAAACTTTCGTTGCGGGATGTGTTGCCCAAGTGCACGCGATAGTTTGTGACCGGGCGTGGCTCGAACGCAAATGCCCAGCCGTCGTCAAGCATTCTGATGAAGAGGTCGTCATCTTCATATCCGCGAAACTGCGTGTCGAAGCCTCCGACTGAAGTGAAGGCCCGGGAGCGAATGAGCGAGGCCGATGGCAACATAAAGAGGTCTTGGCTCAGAAAGGACAACACGCTGTCGGCGGGCTGCGCATATTTTGTCTCGGCTAAGACGTTGTGTCTGACGATTGCACCTGCCCGATCAATCTGACAAAAATCGGAGTACACCCAGCCCAGGCGTGCATTGCCCTCCAGATGCTCCGAGAGAATTTCGATGTGGTCGTGAGGCCACGTATCGTCTTGGTCGATGAACGCAATGTACTCGGACGTGGCTGCGGCTACCCCCGCATTTCGCGCGGCACCTTGACCGGAATTTGACTGGGAAATGACGCGAACCGGCACCGGCGAGGGGTGCGTTGTCACGAATCTTTCAATCATGGCGACGGAATCATCGGTGGAGCCGTCGTCAACAATGATGAGCTCCCGTGGCAGGCGCGTTTGCGAAAAAACTGAATCAATGGCAAAGCGGGTGAGTCCGCCACCATTGAAGAGCGCCATCACAACTGTTGTGCCATATTGCGGACCTTCTCGCGAATCCTTGCGGTTTCGTTGAGACATCGTGCCGACTCCTTGGCAATCCGGGTTGAGAGTTGGACACCCTGCCTGATTCTTTCATGGATACACGGGCTACTTCATGTGATGAAGAATGCCAAGGATGTCGTGAGAAGTATGTGAGCGACTTCTTCGATCACATCACTCTCACGGGGTGCTGGCGCAGTGAGCGCCAACTACTTCGCCGCGATTGACCTTCCGCGTCTCACAAAGAGATGTGACGATTTTTCGTGGGGAAGCGGACCGTCGGTCGCATAAAAATACAGATTTGTTCTCGAGGGGTAAACCGTTTGGAAAACCTCTACGTTCTTGAAGTGAGGCTCGAAAAATCGGGCAAGGTCTTCCTTGTCATGAAACTCGTACTCATGCTGATGCAGATGTTTCTCCCCGTGGTCTGCCTCGACGATGGTGTAGCCGCTCACGATCCCGCCCGGGGATAAAACCATTTTTATTCTCGCGACCAGAGCGGCAATTTCTTTGGGCGTAAAATGTTCAACTGCCGCGTCCCAAATGATGTTGTCGAAGGGGCCAGCAGGAATATCAGTCCTAATGTCGCCCAGAATATAGGTCACATTCGCAGCCTTGTGGTTCCTCTTGGCCCAACGGATTGCTTCAGGATCAAAATCTAGGGCTGTGACGGTACTTGACCGCAACGAATAAAACATTTTTGAATAAAATCCATCACCGCAACAGAGATCGAGCGTCGAGCCACCCTCCTTCAGCGCAAAGCTGGACCAGACACCCCTTTCCATCGGTAACGAATTTCTGGTAGCCGGCCAGTAGTAATACAAGTCAATCTCGTGATCGAAATACTCAGGGTTATCTACGCCCCACTCAATCAAGAACTGAAGCTTGTGGGTCGCGGCAGATAGCGCCCGCGCACCCTTGCTCATCCAACGGGATACGGCGACTACAGGAAAAGTTCTCTTGATGAACCTGAGGAACGGATGGGTACCCTTTTTTTTCTTAGACAAAACAATTTCTCTCTAACCTTCAGTGAAAATTTGACCTTCGATCGCAAGCCTATAGGGATGGCGCGGGTTGTCTTGGCATTTCTGAACTCGCGACTTTCCGGAAGAAAACGCGGGCGCCATGGCTTCGGCATAGTCGTCCGATCTCGTCAAGGCGATGGAGGGCACCACCTGTAATTACGTTAACCAGTCGAGTCAGTCGTCGCTCATTTCTGATTCACTTCGGTTTCGTCGCGACGCCGGTCGGAATGTGGACGTGATTATGGGAGGAACGGCCTTGTTTTTGATTCAAGGATTAACGAGGACGGCTGGATGGTGAGAAACTTAAGGAGAATCGAATTGCTACGATGAGAAAACCATTTGCGGAAGTGGCTTACCAGCTGGAAGGCTCGGAAAATTGAACAAGTTTGGTCATATCCATGTCACAGCGGACGTTTCAGAGCCAGCCAGCGTTCCCGAATCCACTCGAGTCTGGCACTACGCGCAGGTTCGAGAATCGGCCCAAATCGGGGAGAACTGTGTGATTGGTCGGGGCGCTTACATTGGCACCGGAGTGGTGTTGGGTGACTCGTGCAAAATCCAGAATTATGCCATGGTTTACGAACCCGCGATTCTGGGGGACGGTGTTTTTATAGGCCCAGCAGCGGTGCTGACAAATGACCAATTTCCTAGAGCGACAAACCCTGACCTGACGCTGAAGTCATCACAAGATTGGATTCCGGTCGGGGTGACAATTAAGACGGGCGCTTCGATTGGGGCGAACGCAACTTGCATCGCGCCCGTCGTAGTTGGTGAGTGGGCGCTTGTAGGATCCGGGGCTGTCGTAACTAAAGACGTTCCGAATTTCGCGCTTGTTGTGGGGAACCCGGCCAAACGAATCCGGTGGGTGGGGAAAGCCGGCATGCCACTAGAACCTGGTGAGGCCCCAGGCATATTTGTTTGCCCAGTCTCGTCCGAGCTCTATCAAGAAATTTCACCCAACGAACTTGTCGAGGTGGTTCAATCATGATTCCAGCAGCAAAGCCCTTGATTGGCCGCGATGAACGCCGTGCGGTTGACAAAGTCCTTCGCAGTGGCGGATTAGCTCAGGGCCCGCAGGTTGCGGCCTTTGAGGAAGAGTATTCAGCGACGGTGTCGGGGGCGCACTGTATCGCTGTGAATTCCGGGACTTCCGCCCTTCATATGGCGTTCGTGGCTGCTGGAATTGGCGTTGGTGATGAGGTAATTGTCCCGTCATTTAGTTTTGCCGCGACGGCCAATGCTGTTGCCTTAACGGGAGCTACTCCGGTTTTTGTCGACGTTGAGGAGGATTATTTCTCGATTGACCCCGCTGCCTTCGAGGCAGCTATTACAAAGAAGACCAAGGCCGTCATGCCAGTGCACCTTTACGGCCACCCGGCCGACATGGCCGCAATTGACCTAATAGCAAAAAGACACGGAATCATGATTTTCGAGGACGCGGCTCAAGCTTCTCTCTCCTCAATTCACGGTCGCCCCGTTGGAACCTGGGGCGTCGCGGGCTCATTCTCTTTTTATCCCACAAAGAACATGACGAGTGGTGAAGGTGGAATGGTAACGACAATGGATGCCACTTTTGCCCGCAACGTGCGACTGTATCGAAATCAGGGTATGGAAATTCGATATCAAAATGAGGTCGTGGGATTCAATACCCGCATGACGGATATTCATGCTGCAATCGGGCGAGTTCAACTCAAGAAGCTTCCGAAGTGGACAAAACAACGCCAAGACAACGCCGCTTTCTTGAGCTCAAACCTCGAGGGAGTTATTCCCCCTCCTGTTGCTCCGGGCGCCAATCACGTTTTTCACCAGTACACGATCCGTGTCGTTGATACAGATCGTAATGCGTTTGCAGATGAGCTGACGAAGCGAGGCGTTGGAAACGGCATCTATTACCCAACCCCGATTCACCGCCTGCCGTCCTTCAAACTTCCGCTCTCTCTGCCTGTAACGGAACAGGTCGCAGCCCAATGCCTGTCACTTCCGGTTCACCCGGCCCTAAACAAACGTGACCTTGAAACCATCGTTACTGTAGTGAATGCCGTTGCGAGGGCGGGAATCTGATGGTGCTCCGCGCAGGGGTCCTCGGACTAGGAGTCATGGGGCGACATCATTCGCGAGTTCTTTCCCAGCTAGAAGGCGTCGAATTCGGTGGTGTGTTTGATCCCGCCGAAAATCTCCCGTCACACATTGAAGGTCAACCGATTCTTGATAACCTGGATCAATTTCTTGATCGTGGCTTTGACTACTGCGTTGTTTCGGCCCCAACGGTTTTTCACCTTAGCCTGGGAAAGGCACTTTCCGAGCGGGGCATCCATGCATTAATTGAAAAGCCCGTCGCTTCTGATTCCACTTCTGCGTTGGAGCTTGTGCAGATTTTTTCTGACGCACACCTTGTTGGTGGGGTTGGGCATATTGAGCGATACAACCCCGCTTTACTCTCCATGCGTCAACGACTTGAAGATGGCCAGCTTGGTGATATTTTTCAGATTGCCACCCGCCGCCAAGGGCCGTTTCCTGGTCGAATCGCCGACGTTGGGGTAATTAAAGATTTGGCCACTCACGACATTGATTTGACAGCGTGGGTTAGTCAGCAGGAGTACGTATCCGTCAATGCACGCACGACACATAAGAGCGGGCGCCCGCACGAAGACATGCTTGTTGCTGTTGCAACACTCAGTAAAGGGACCGTTGTCTCACACGTCGTTAATTGGCTAAGCCCCATTAAAGAACGAACCATAGTTGTTACGGGAGAATACGGAGCCTTGGTTGCAGATACTCTTACTGCCGATTTGACTTTTTTTGAAAATGGAAAGACCAAGCTTGTTTGGGACGAAGTGTCTTCATTCAGGGGAGTCACGGAAGGGGATATCACTAGATATGCCCTTGAGAAGCGCGAACCGTTAAAGACAGAACACGAAGCTTTTCAGAAGGCAATCTTGACCGGCGACCATTCGGACATCGTCACTCTGGCGGAGGGGCTTCGAGTCGTTGAAACAGCCGAGCGTCTCGTCGCTGATGGACTGAGTCACCGCATCCATTAATGGCTTGAGGCATCGGAGACAGCAATGATCATTACCGTGGTAGGTATGGGCAAAATAGGCTTGCCTCTTGCAGCACAATTTGCCAGCAAGGGACATCGAGTGCTCGGCGCCGACGTGAACCCCAGGACAGTTGAACTGATCAACTCTGGAAAAGTGCCGTTTCCTGGTGAGCCGGGCCTAGAGGAACGAATCGCTAAGGCCGTAGATGAGGAGCTTCTTGAGGCAACGCTCGATACCCCTTGGGCAGTCAGTCAGAGTCGTGCTGTCGTGGTCGTGGTCCCATTGTTTGTTGACGCGGAGGGAACCCCAGACTTCGGCTGGATGGATAGCGCAACCGAGAAAATCGGCGAGGGCCTGGAGCCCGGAACTCTCGTCACCTTCGAGACGACACTTCCGGTTGGAACCACCCGCAATCGATTTACCCCCGCTCTTGAAAAAGCTTCTGGGCTCCGAGCCGGCGTTGACTTCTGGGTGTCATTTAGCCCCGAGCGGGTATTGACGGGTCGGGTATTCGAGGATCTCCGGAAATACCCCAAGTTGATTGGTGGGATTAACTCCGCCAGTGCCAATGCAGCGCTTGATTTCTATAATGCTGTCCTGGATTTTGATGATCGACCGGATCTGACCAAACCAAATGGCGTCTGGGACCTAGGCTCTTCGGAGGCGAGTGAGCTTGCCAAGTTGGCAGAAACGACTTATCGAGACGTTAATATTGGCTTGGCAAATCAATTTGCGCGGTTCGCAGATAAGGCGGGCATCGATGTCTATTCCGTCATTGAAGCTTGTAACAGCCAGTTCTTCAGCCATATCCATCAGCCTGGCATTGCGGTTGGCGGCCACTGCATTCCCATCTACCCTCAGATGTATTTGTGGAATGATCCTGAGGCGACTATCGTACGAGCCGCTCGTGCGGCAAACCGGGCGATGCCTGCATATGCCGTGGGGGTGCTCGAAGAGAAAATTGGGTCTCTACAGGGTAGGCGTGTCGCTGTGCTCGGAGCTGCGTACCGAGGCGGAGTAAAAGAGACCGCATTCTCGGGCGTGTTTGATGTAGTTGACTCGCTCCTGAGTCACGGCGCTGTTCCATTGGTGCATGATCCGATGTATTCGGACGACGAGCTGATGGCGCTCGGCTTTGAGGTCTACCACCTTGGTGACCCCATAGAGGCAGTGATTATTCAGGCAAATCACATTGAGTACGGCACTTTGCATCCGGAAGATTTGCCTGGTGCCCGGGCCATCATTGATGGCCGGAAAGCGGTTAGTTCTGCCCTTGCAAAGGCCATCCCGACAATTGTGCTTGGCTCTTTCCCAGCGTAGACGCCTCATGCATCGGGGCCGCCCAAAAGCGAAGAAAGAACGGAGGCCCTCATGGTGTACGTATGCTCTCTGAGGGTACGGGATTGGCCGTTTCGGGCCACCTCACTGAGTCGACTTTCATCCTGGAGCAGTTCGAGTACTGACGCGGCAGCCTCTTCATAATTGTTATAGGCGATAACTTCGCGACCTGGTTCGAATATCTCGCTCAGGTTTGATTTGTTTTCGGTTACAAGAGCTGCGCCACTTCCCGTGGCCTCGTACATGCGCATGTTTACTGCGAAATCACCAGCAATCGTTCCGTGTCGATTCACGACTATCTTGCTGTTTGCCAACAAATTAAACATGTCCTTTCCCCACGCTTCGCCATGGTAGAAGCTCCGTAACCCGGCTCGAGCCAGATCCTTCAGATTCGCTGGTCCGAAAATTTGCAAACCCGGCGCAACACTGGCAATGGATTGGAGAAGGGGTATCGTCTGAGGTTGATGACGCGAAAAGCTGCCGATGAATATCGCATCAATCTTGCGTGAACTGGCCGATCTAAAACTTGCCCACCGTTCATCGAAAGCCAGTGGGATGTAGACAGATTTAATTCCCCATGATCGGACTTGCGAAACGATGGAAGGTAGAGCAGAAACGATGAGATCATATTCGAGGAAGTACGATTTCGGTGGCGGAGGAGATGCAATCTCTCCCACCATGGTGCCAGCATATTTTTTAAGCTCTATGGCAAAACTTCTGGGGATTAGGTTCAAATCTTGTATAAACAGGACATCCGGCTTCATGCTCTTAACCTGATTGAGAAGCGTTTGATGGACGTGAGGAAAATGACGTGCCATAGATCTCACTACTGGAATTCTTGAAAGATGTAGGGCGTGATTCCATCCCTGCTGAATTGGTGTCGCTAAACCGCTCTCAAGTGCCCACGCCGTCTGGGTCCCCCGCGCATTTGGCACCGTGATGTTGGAATCCCAGCCCAGACCGTTCATTGCGCTGCTATACGCCGCACCTGTTCCAAACCCAGCACTCGCTAATTCTTGGACGTGAGACTCGAAACCCGATTTGAGATGATGGTGTTCATGAAATCCAAGTGACTTTATAACTGCGGGATAGTAGGTATCCACGAAAAGAATTGACTTAATGACAAACCGCCATAATTTAGTTTCTTGCCTGATGTGGGGCTCTTATTCTAATGACAAGCACAACCCTCGCCTGTGAATCCGGGGCCAGGACGCGGTCAACCTGCCCCGTTTCTCTGTGCCAGGAGAAAAGAGTCGAGACTCAGACTGATTCTGGGCGCGCCTTCTTGACCTCCGCCGTGAACGTGTCGAAATCATGAATGTAGTCATGTTCGTCGTAAGTGTGGGACGCCAAAACTATCAAGACCGCATCTGCCGAGTAATCGAATTGAGCTCCCCAGGTCAGAGGCGGTAAGTGCAATCCTCTGGTCGGAGAGTCGAGAGTGAAAACTTGGCGCTGAATGCCATCGTCGGCCATCGCCTTAACGCTCCCCGCGACACACACCAAAAACTGATGACACACGCGGTGCGCATGAATCCCCCGAGGTTCCCCCTCTGGCACTCCCGAAACAACAAACATTCTCTCCACAATGAAGGGAAGAGAATGACCTATCTCGGCAACAACAAGCATGCCCCTGCTATCGATGTGCTCTTGGAGATTCACCAGTTGCGGAGAAAGAAACGACGGTTTGTCGTTCATAACGTCCTCAATGATTCGCACACGTGGAGAACTTCGTCTTCTGTGAGCTCAGGAAAAAGAGGAAGAGTAAAGATTCGCGTTGCGAGATGCTCCGTCACTGCAAGCGGCATCTGTCGGGGATTAAAGCCTGGAAACTTCTGCTGATGATCGGGAATGGGGTAATGAACGTCGGTGCTAATGCCTCTGGCTTTGAGAGCCCGGCGCGCTGAATCAGGCTCACTGCACTCAACAACAGCCAGGTGAGCCGTAAAGGCTGAATTCGATGTGTTCACCATGCGAAAACCCGCCGGGACGGCGTCCTCGTATTGTTGGTGAATCTGCCGCCTACGAGCATTTTTTTCTTCCAAAAGTGGAAGCTTCGCCCTTAAAACGGCTGCCTGAATTTCATCGAGGCGACTGTTGCGGCCATGCGCATGCTCAATCGAGTATTTTGACTCCCAGCCGTACTGCCTCATGTGGCGCACCCTCGCGGCAAGGTCGGAACTATTCGTGAACACCGCGCCTCCGTCACCCAGGGCACCCAAGTTTTTCGTCGGATAAAAACTTGTCGTTGCGATGTCACCAAAGGACCCGCCCATCGTGTCCCCCCATCGCGCGCCGAGAGACTGGGCACAATCCTCCAGAACCGCAACGCCGTGCTTTCTGGCCACCTGCATTATCTCCGGCATTGGCGCCAGGGCCCCATAGAGGTGCGTGACGACAATCGCGGCAGGGAGTTGCTCACAAGCAACGAGAGCAGCTTCAAGTGACGCGCCAGACATCAGGTGGGTAGACGGGTCAACGTCCACGAAGACCGGCTCGGCCCCGAGAAGCAAAGCAGCCGAGGAAGTGTATGCGCCGGCGTTAGCGACCGTAAAGACAACGCTCCCCACGGTGACGCCCAACGCAGACAGTGCAAGCTCTAAAGCGTCCGTGCCATTTCCCACGTTGACGGCATGTTGTGTGCCAACATACTGAGCAATTTCATGCTCGAGGGCATCGTGTTCGGGGCCAAGAACGAACCACCCACTGGAAATCACACGGGCAATAGCCGCGTCAATGTCGCCGCGAATGCCATCAATCCCACGCGAGAGATCGTTGAAGGGGATAGGGCCAAGAACCATGCCCTAACTTTACCCCGGGTGGAATTCGAGACCGACAAAGCGAGGGCATTTTGCTTCAACCGCAAAGTGCAACCAAGAGCTCGGCCTTAGCGGCATTGGTCCATTCAGCCCTTGAGGCGACGCCAGTGTTTCCTAAACTCCAGCACCGCAGAAAGGCCTACACCGTGAGAAACACAGTATGCGGTCTCAGCGAATACCGTCCGTGCCAACTAACGGTCCGCGAGGGAATCGAACTTAGGGAAACCAGTCAGCAGTGGCGAGATCTCGGCCTCGTATTGATGAAGCATTTCGGTCAAGAAGGGAATCATCAGTGGCCCGGGAAAACGTTGTCCTCAATGACGATCGCCCTGCCGTATTTTTGAGTTGCATAATTCACTGACGAGACAACATTCACACGCAAGCCGACGTTTACCTCGTTGATCCTTATGTCCAGGCGATTTGTCCAGTCGATTTCGGTCGCTAATTTGTGAACTTCATTTACACGACGCGCGTCTTCGGGAAGGCTCGGCTTCGGGCCGTCAGGGCAAAAAAAATTTCCTCAATGCACTGAGAACGTAATGCCGACAAAAGAAGAGCAAACTTGTCTGGCCGGTTATAGGCCGCGATCACGACCTAAGTTGTCAACCGGGAAACCACAAAAATTCTCCTTTGCGGCGAAGAATCAATTTCCCTTGCGACCGCGTGTTAATGTTGGCGTAATCATGAATGAGCCGAGAACAAAAGCCGTCGCCTACTGCACCTACTTTGATACAGGCTATCTGTCTCGTGGGCTAACGATGATCGAATCCCTCAGACATCACGGAGACAATGCCCTCGTCTTCATCCTGGCTCTTGACAGCGGTGTCCGTGACTTCTTCGCTGACTACGGCGATAAGAACATTCAGATCATTTCTCTTCAGGATCTCGAGGAATTCGAACCGCGACTTTCAATTGTGCGGCCCCAAAGAAGCCGCGTGGAGTTCTATTTCACGTGCACGCCCCTACTTGTTCGGTTCGCGATGGACCAGATGAAAACACTCGGCGCAACAATCATCTACCTGGATGCGGACCTATATTTTTTCGACCAGCCCCAGCTCGCCATCACGTCTCTAGGCGATGGTTCAGTCGGGATAATCGAACACCGCTACCCGAAGAGGTTGGAACGACGGCTTTCCAAGTACGGACGCTTTAACGTGGGATGGGTTGCCTTTGTTGATGATGAACAAGGGCGAGAGGTCTTGGATTGGTATGGGAAATCTACTCTCGAATGGTGTGGAGATAAACCACTCGACGGTAAGTACGCGGACCAGGGTTATCTCGATTCATTCCCACTCTTTGCAGGAGTTACCGTCCTTCGAGAAGGTGCTTTCAATTTAGCGCCATGGAATACGGAGTCGCACGATGTGCGCTTCACCCCTCCTGGCACCGTGACCGTCGATGGAAAATCGCTTAACTTTTTCCACTTTCACGGTCTCCGTTCCTTCGGAGGGCAATTCGTGACTGGTCAAATTCTCTACGGGGCGAAGCTCACGCAGGCACTTAAGCAGGGTGTCTATTTGCCTTATGTTCTTCACCTCAGCAGAAACGAGATTGTCATTGAGAGCAAGATGGGCGGTCAGGTTGACATCTCAAAACGAGGCAGTGGGTTGTCTGGCATTCTTGGAGGTCTCCGACGAAGTGCGCTTGCCTTGCTCTCGTCTCTAGCAAGAAACAGTGTCCGCGTCCCTCGCAACATCTGACCTGCCGCGTCCAGTACGAGCGTACGCCGAGACGTTCGCACCGCCAAGGGCCATAGCGATGCCCTTTGAATCACTCTGAAGGATTGCGGCCAGGCATGCCTTCAATGGCATCCCAAAAAGAGGATTGAGCAAGGCCGTGAGCGTAACGCTGACCACGGTCACGAATTGCTTCGTGCTCTTGCGGGTTTGCCCTCAGCCGTCTCATCAATCTTTTGAGGTCCCGCCCGCTCCGGAAATAGACGAACCCATCTTCCGGAATTAGACCAGACGTGAGCTTGCGCTCGTCCGTCACAAGGAGAGTTCCAAAAAGCGGTGCCTCAAGCACTCGTGCCTTCACATGCTTTCGGGGCATGCCATGATTTCGACTCAGGTTTATGGTCGCCCATGAGTGGCCAATTGCGGCCGCGTACTCTTCATAGGACGGCTTCTCGGACTTTCCCGCTCTCTGGGGATTAACCACAATGTCAATCCCCCGTCGCGCAAACTTGGCCAGCTGCTTGATGCGGTCTGGATAATGACTCCCCACAAAGGTAAGGGACTGAGGAGCATCCGGTCGGTTTGCAAAGAGAGCGCGACGTTCCAAGATTTTGATGGTCTCCAGCGACGTGGGCAGCAAACCTGGCCCCGAGCGCGGGATGCCTTTTCCCAGTTCACGAGGAAACGTGTCAGTGGCGTGCACACTGACATTTGGGTAAACCTCGGCAAGTGTCTCCGCAGCAAAAATATGCCACCAATAGACCGAATCGTACATAAGAAAGATGAGTTCTCCCGTCCACACCCCAGCGAGAGTCGCTCCCACCCCTGGCCATGAATTGACTTCGCCATTGGGGTTTTCTTCGCCGTGAAAAATCACGTGAGTTGGATCCTGCGCCTCGATGTCGGAGACCAGTCTCTCCGCCCAGCCTGCATCGCCTGGCGCCACTTGGTGCAGGAGCACACGCTGGGCGCCAAACCGTTCGATAGCTGACTGCCAAATTTCATAAAAAAAATTACCTTCTGCGGGGCCCCACGGAACATTGCTATCAGCGCAACTCTTTGGCGAGACGATCATGATTTTGCCAATGGGCCTAAGGGCCGTCCGCGTGAGGCTCTGACGGAAACGCACATCAGGGCCGGGTGCTGGGTAAAGCCGCTTGTAGATGAGTCGGAAGACGAAAAAGGCCCCAGGAATCCTGGAAATCCAGCTCATTTGATCGTTTGTCCACGAACCAATTCGGAGGACGAACTTCTGTGAGCGAGGTTTCAGACCTTGGCGCTTAGTCATTCCTTTTCTCATCACCGAACGACATGAGCCTGACGTACTCTGCCACCATCGGCACCGTCTTGCGAAGGTGCGAGAAACTGCCCGAAGCCACGATCTCTCCTCCGTCCACAACGAAGACGACGTCGGAGTGCTGCACCGTGGATAGCCGGTGAGCGATCACAATCACTGTGACGTCCTTCCCCAACTCCTTCAGGCTTTGAGAAATGAACGCCTCCGAACTGGCGTCGAGCGCACTCGTGGCTTCATCAAGAATGATGAGCTTCGGCTTGACGTAGAGAGCGCGCGCGAGGCCCAGTCTCTGGATCTGTCCGCCGCTCAGGGAATTTCCTTGGCTGCCCACCGAGGTGAAGATTCCCTCGGGAAGGCTGTTCACAAATTCAGTAAGATGAGCCGACCTGAGTGCTTCGGCAACGCGTTCGATATCAATTTCGTCTGCGGGCGTTCCGAGAGCGACGTTTTCGGCGATGGTGCCCGACACCATTCCCGGCGACTGGGGGACGTAGGCAACCAAGTTATCTGGCAATGTCTTCCGGCCCGAGAGCACCTGTGACCCAATCTGTACAGTTCCAGCGGTGGGTTCAAGTAGCCCCAGAATGAGGTCGACAAGCGTGGTTTTTCCTGCCCCCGACGGTCCGATAAAGGCCACGTGCTGACCGGAGTCAATACTCAGGGAAATCTTTTTCAACGCCAAAGTGGTTGATCCGGGGTACCGGAAATCAAGCTTTCTCAACGTGACACTGAGACCAGACCCAGCTGGCTGACTCGACCCACGAGATGTCGTTGGGGGCGTCACCTCTGCGTCTACCGATTTCTCCGACGTCTCCTCGATTTCTTGAAGGAGTTGATGCGCCAACAAGGATTGCTCCGCTTGGGTTTTTGCGTTAGCCGCTGAAGTCTGGAGGGGAAGGAGAGACGCCATGATACGCACACCGCCCGTAAGGAATACCCCCACGATGACGAGTCCGGAGGCTAGTTGACCCGTGACGAATTGCACGCCAACGAACATGACGACGCCGAGCATAAGTGCCGTCTCGACAACGTATCGAGGCATGCCTCCCAAGAAATTCATCATTCCCATGCTGGCCGCCAGGCGGAAACGAACGGCATAAAACTTCTCAACAAAAAAGGACTGGCGATTAAGTACAGTGATTTCACGGTATGCGCCCACAGTGTCATCAACGACCACAACGCTCTCCATGTTGCCCTCCGCTGCGCCGATACCCGCCTTCTTGAGAGCCCGCGAGATGGCTATCTGGAGTACTCCAATGATGATTGCAAAGTAGAGAATGACAAAGAGCGTGGCCATGGGATCGACGAGAAAAAAGGTTGCCACCACAAGAATGAGAAGCAAACCTTCAGAAAGAAAAATAGAGAGGCTGCCCAAAAGCCCACCGAAAGCAAAGCCCGTCGATCCCATGACAGCCCAGACGACTTCGCCTTTAGAAAAACGTTGCAGATTACTCAAACTTCCGGAAAACAGGTGATTAGCGATGGTCGCAGCCTTCTGGCTCTCCACCCTCGCGACAAAAACCGTAATCGCCTTACCAAAAATGATTGCCACCACGGCTTTAAAAACAAAAAGCGCAAGGACGACAAGAACCAAAGAAATGAGAGCTTCTTGGGAAACCGCGGGAAGTGGAATCCCCAGAATGACGAGGGGTTTCGATGGGTCGAGATTATTCGCCGCCAGCCCTGCCAATAGGCCGATGAGGACAATGCCCGCGACGTCGAGGAACCCAGAAAAAGCCTTGACCGCGACAAGTATGAAGTAGATAACTCTTTGACGTCGTGACATGGCCGCGAGCGACTTGCGAATTGCGGGGAGAACTCTCTGGCCCTTTTCAGGAGTGGCGCCCGATGCCATTAGCGCGTCACGACCGTGTCAATCCAGTGTTCGCCCTGAACTTTGAGCGCTTGAACGTCTGCATCCACCATGATGCGAGCCAGCTCGGGAGTGAGCACATTCGCCGTCCAGCTAAGCTTCTCTTTGGCTCGTGTGGCATCGCCAACCAGAGCGTCTACCTCTGTCGGGCGAAGGTATCGCTCGTCAAATTGCACATGCTTTTGCCAATCAATCCCCGCGTGCTCAAAGGCAAACGTGAGGAAGTCACGAACCGTGTAATTGGTGCCGGTGGCCACCACAAAGTCATCTGGCTCATCTGCCTGTAGCATGCGCCACATGGCCTCAACGTAATCCGGCGCGTAACCCCAATCTCGCACTGCGTCGAGGTTGCCCAAGTAGAGGGTGTCTTGCGCCCCGGCCTGGATGCGGGCGACAGCCCGAGTTATCTTTCGGGTAACAAATGTTTCCCCGCGGCGAGGGGACTCGTGGTTAAAGAGAATGCCGTTTACGGCAAACATGCCATACGCCTCGCGGTAATTCCGCGTCATCCAGTAGGAGTAAAGTTTTGCCGCACCATAGGGAGAACGGGGATAGAAAACCGTGTCTTCATTTTGAGGCGGAGGTGTTGCGCCAAACATTTCCGAGCTTGACGCTTGGTAAAAACGCGCGTCGATTCCTGCCATGCGCATAGCCTCGAGCAGGCGAATTGATCCGAGGCCCGTGGTGTTCCCCGTGAATTCGGGTTCGTCAAAACTCACACGAACGTGTGACTGTGCTGCGAGGTTGTAAATTTCGTGCGGCTTGACCGCATCAAGCAGAGTGACCAAACGAGTTCCATCGCTCAAGTCGCCGTAATGCAAAAAGAGCCTCGTGCCCGCAAGGTGCGGATCGCTGTATAGGTGATCGATGCGACTCGTGTTGAACGTCGATGACCTCCGAATCACGCCGTGCACCTCGTAGCCCTTGGCGAGCAGAAGCTCCGCAAGATAGCTACCGTCCTGGCCCGTTATGCCCGTAATGAGGGCCCGCTTGGTATCGCTGCTCGACATCAATTCTTTTTCTGTATAACTCAGATGAGAAAGTTTAAGTTCAAACCGATGCTTATATGCACCGGAGTTCAGCCTAGCGCAGAGGCCTTACGGGCCCGGGCATTGATGCGCCCCGCCGCAAAGGAGGATGCCCACCGAATCGGGAAACTCCACGCGTAACTCACCGGGCGAAGCGCCGCAGGCAGATGGCGACGCTTGACCGCCTCCGACTCGAGGCTCGAAAGTTTTCGATTCGCCACCGTTAGTGACTCCGCGTGCCATCTGAAAGCAGAAACTGTCTCCCGTGTCCACACAAAAGTACCCCAGGCGCGCAGTCGCAAAAACGCATCGAGGTCCATGGCGTATCGAAGGTGTGGGTCGAAGCCCCCGATTCTCTGGAGGGCATCAAGACGGATCATCGTCCCCGGATGGGGTATCAGGTCGGGGCCCCACGACAGTAAGAACGTGGCCAATCGACCGGCGTTTGATAGGGCAAGTACGTGGCCTTCGGCGTCAATATAATCGCACCCGCCAAAAGCGAGGACGGCTCCGGGGTTTGCCTGAAGAAGGTCTTGGAGCGTCCGCAATCCACCCGGGCGGAAAAGATCGTCATCACCCATCCACGCGTAAAAGGTCTCTCCCCGACGCGCCCGCAGGCCGCAGTTGATGGCTTCACTAATTCCGGTTCCCGGATCGTCAACGATTTTCGCCCCATATTCTCGGGCCAGCGTGCGAGCGAGCGTCGCGCGAACGGGAGCAACCACAACGAGAGTCAGGTGGACGTCTTGGCGCTGAGACTCAATGGCCTTGAGGGTCTCCGTCAACGTCTCGATTCGGTCGCCCAGCGTGGGCAGAACCACAAGAATCTCTGCACCGGCCACAAGAACACCCTCCAGCACGCAACTCCAGCCCCCCACAGGAGCCGGCGAGAAAAGCCTAGACTCTTTGATGAGTCGACCAGTGCTTATCAGTGGCCCTGACAAAATTTAATTGAACTGTTCCCATGAGAGTCGTGCCTACGTGTCTGAATTGCCCCACACAGAATTAGAACCCCTTGACCGTTCAGCCAGAGTCTTTGTGGCGGGACACCGGGGCTTGGTGGGAAGCGCCGTCTGGCGGCACCTGAGCACACAAGGCTTCACAAACCTCATCGGGATGTCGTCACGCGACCTTGATCTGCGCAACCGAACCGGCGTTTTTGATTTTTTTGAGAACACGAGACCCGAAGTGGTGGTGGATGCGGCTGCCCGGGTGGGGGGCATTCACGCCAACAACACATATCCCGCGGAATTTCTCAGTGACAATCTGCTCATGCAAGTCAACGTGATGGATGCCGCCAACCACACTGACGTGGACCGGCTCATCTTTCTTGGGAGCTCATGTATTTACCCTAAGTTTGCCGAGCAACCGATTCGAGAGGACTCTCTTCTCACGGGCGTGCTCGAAGAGACGAATGACGCGTACGCCATTGCCAAGATCGCCGGAATCATGCAGGTGCAGGCATCTCGCCGACAATACGGTAGGCGGTGGATTAGTGCGATGCCCACGAACCTCTATGGACCCGGCGATAACTTCCATGACGAAAACTCTCACGTCATGCCCGCCCTAATGAGGCGCCTGCACGCGGCGAAACAAGAAGGTGCAGCTCAGGTGGTCATTTGGGGTACCGGGACTCCGCGTCGTGAGTTTTTGCACGTGGACGACCTTGCCGCTGCCGTTCTATTTCTCCTCGAGAAATATGACTCGGCCGAGACAATCAATGTTGGCGTGGGAGAAGATGTAACAATTCGGGAGCTTGCCGAACTCGTGGCCCGAACTGTTGACTACCGGGGGGAGCTTGTTCAAGACGCGTCGAAACCCGATGGAACTCCCCGCAAACTGCTTGATGTCTCGCGTATCAACGAACTCGGCTGGAAAGCGGAAATTCCTTTAGAAAATGGTGTTCAGGAGACCTACCAATGGTTCCTCAACAACGTGTCGCAGCTCCGGGACAAGTAGATTACTTGTCATGACCGTTGATCTCTCGACCACTCTCGTGGTGATGCCGGCGCTCAATGAAGAAGAATCAATCGCACATGTCATTCGGGAGGTTTTTGCTGTCTCTCGCAAGTTAACGATTCTGGTTGTCAATGACGGATCGGAAGACGCGACAGCACAAGTGGCAAGGAGCGCGGGAGCGCTTGTGGCTTCCCTGCCCTACAACCTCGGGGTCGGGGGTGCCATGCGGTGCGGTTTTCGGTACGCGAGCGCTCACGGATTTGACAATGTGGTTCAGGTGGATGCCGACGGTCAGCATGCGCCGGCAGATATTCCGCGCTTGATCGCGAACCTGGCCCACGCCGACCTGGTGCTCGGTGCGCGTTTTGCCGGGGTCGGTGACTATCAGGCAAGAGGGTTGCGCAGGCTGGCCATGATTGTGCTGGCCAAGGTGCTGAGTCGCACGACTCGAACCACGCTCACAGACACAACGTCGGGTTTCCGCGCCTCCGGCCCGCGGGCCGTGGCGCTGTTTGCGCAACACTACCCGGCCGAATACCTCGGCGATACGGTGGAATCACTGGTCATTGCGGCCAGAGCCAACCTCGTGATTCGCCAGGTACCTGTGGCAATGCGGGAGCGCTCTGGTGGCACGCCATCGCAAAGCCCCCTGCGGGCCACGGCCTACCTAGCTAGGGTGGGAATCGGAATTGTCTTTGCCCTAATCCGGCCCAAGATTTCAAATCACGCAGAGGAGAGCAGCCGATGAGCACCGTGCAGTACATTCTCGGAATCATTGCCTCACTGCTCACTTTGGCTGTAGTTGTCGAGATGCTCCGGCGCCGACGGTTGCGGGAGCGGCATGCCATCTGGTGGCTTGTCGCGGGAGGGTTGGCATTCGTCATCAGCGTGTTCCCTCAATCTCTGGAGTGGGCCGCAGGATTTCTGGGTTTTGACGCGCCAATCAATTTGGCATTCTTCGCAAGTCTGATTCTTCTCTTCTTGGTTGCGCTTCAACACAGTGCCGAACTAACCAAGGTAGAAAGTCACAACCGAGACCTTGCCGAACAGCTCGCCCTGCTCGAAATCCGCGTTCGTGAACTCGAGACTGTTAAGGTGAGACGGAAATAGTTTGCTGCGCTCGCACTCGCCCTCCACGCCGGGAAAGGTAGAGCACGGCAATGATCACGAGTGTGTAGGAAACGGATCCCACAACCCACACCGTCAGGGGAGAAATCGGCATCGACCACCACCACTCAGCAGTGGCATCGAGGTTAATGAGCGCCTCGTCGCCAAGGCCGTGTGTGTACCGTTTGAGGTTGGTGAACAGGGCCAGGGATCCGGCCGGAATGAGCACCGCTCCGAGAATCCACGCTTGCGGCCGAGTAAATGTTACGCGTCGTCGCTCAAAGGCCAAGAGGATCACCCCGGCGACAACTATGAGAAGCGGAAGGATGTAGCGAGGCTGCACCTGCTCCCCCACATAGTTGAGGTTCCTCTGTAATACATACAAGGGAACGGCTGCAGCCAAGAACGTGATCGCCGCGGCCGTCCAGATGCGCGACCGGAGGCTCTTTCCTATGGCGAAGAAGAGCACCGCCACAATCACACCGGTTGAACCCAGTGACACCAATGTCGGCATTGGCGTGTCAAGCCACCCCAGCCCCCAACCGCCGAAAGCGCCTTGCCACAAGAAGGGCACTCGCGTGATGTTGCCGACGAGCACACCCCAGAAAGACCGTTGCCCCGGTTCACCGTCCCCGGATCGAAGGCCCTCTGACGCCGCTGCGGCTTGCCCCGCGTTGATGAAGAAAGCGAAAGCCACGCCGGCCATGATTGCCGGGATGATGAGCGAGTAGAAGAACAATCGATCCCGCCTCCAGCAGAGCGCAATCGCTGCTACCGAGCCAACCACAGTGAAGGCGGCGGCATCCGCCCGAGCTCCCGAAGCGGCAATCACCTCGAGAGCAAAAACCGCGCCGAGTAACGTGCGCTGGAGGCCCCTGCCCCGAAGCTTGAGGAAACCGTAAAGTGCCAGAAACGCGGTGGGAACGGCGGTAATAGCCCACGAACTGGGATTGTTCGAGGGGATGAGAAACAAGCCTAAGGGAAGCGTGGTCACCGTCCACATCAGCAGAAGCGGGCGGCGAGTCGCCACGGGGAGAAGTAACCACAGCGCAACGCCGGAGAGAACAAAGAAGAGAATGTTCACGAATCGGATAACCATGACAGAAACTTCGATGTTCGGTGACGCAAAGACGTTCATGACTGCGTAATAGACGGGAGGATAGCCGCCGTTCCACGAACCATGCTTAGCAAGCACGGTGCGATTTTCGCTGAACAGTTTTTGGTCAGCCTGGCAACCTGCGCTGACTTTCGGGTCCGTGGCATAACACCCCGACCTCACAAGGCCAGCATCGACCCGACGTTCAGTGGGCTTAGTGCCAGGCGCACACAAACCGGGGCGGTCCCCGCCCGCGCACCAGGTGCTTCCGAGGTGAAAATTGTCGTCGGGGCTCGCGCCGACCGGCGACGTAAATGCCCACGCGCCGAGAGCGACGAAAACGAGCACGGGCAGCGCGGCAATCCAGCGAACTCGAGCGAACCAGGCGGGGAGCTTCATGTGACCAGCCTATCGCGACGTCTTGGCACTAGCCCCTGAAGGTCTTGACATGCCATTGGTGATGCGTGGCGCGGCGGAACCGCCGGTCACGACAATGCCCTTCAGCGCTCCTGATTCCCCTTCATGACGGCATAGAAATTCAGTGCATCTTGGTAGGTGGGCAAGAGTCCATCACTCTCGGCCTGAATCAGCGACGGGGCATTTAGATCCTTAGGCGAGATCAACAACTCATCGGGTGGGAAAGGAAAGTTCAGCGCGATGTCCGAATCTAGGGGATTGATGGCGTGCTCACGTTCAGGGTTGAACACGGCGGTCACAACATAACTGACCACGGCATCATCGGTGAGTGCAACAAAAGCGTGACCAACACCCTCGGGGATGAAAACACCCGTGCGAGAGTCGCTGTCGAGTTGAATACTCTCCCAGGCGCCGAAGGTCGGTGAACCGCTGCGAATGTCGACCGTAAAGTCCAGCACCGCCCCCGCAACGCAGCTAACAAATTTGGCCTGACTGGGCGGAAGGTCGGCAAAATGAATTCCCCGAACGACGCCTTTTTTTGAGACCGAAAGATTTCCCTGCGCCAGCGGAAAAGCCCGCCCAGTGACGGCTTCCAGTTGATCAGCCCGAAACCACTCCATGAACGAACCGCGATCGTCGGCGAACTGGGTCGATACTATTTCGAAGGCACCAGGCACTCTTAGCTCGCGGAATTCCACAGGCAAACTCTATCAGCGGGTCCCAAACTAGACTTGTAGGTGATTCGCACCTCATCAATTCGGAGAGGGCCTAAGCCAACGTGAAAATCCTCGTTACCGGAGGAGCCGGGTTCATCGGCTCCAACTTTGTTCGACGCACCGTAGAGAACGCCTACCCTGGCCTCGAAGGCGCCGACGTCGTGGTTCTCGACGCCCTGACTTACTCGGGCAACCTCGCGAACCTTGCCTCGGTTGCCGACTCTCCCCGCTACAGCTTTGTGCAGGGTGACATCCGAGACGCCGCGCTGCTCGACCAGTTGTTTCCGGGCCTCGATGCGGTTGTGCACTTTGCCGCCGAAAGTCACGTCGATCGCTCGGTGCGCGATGCCACGGTGTTCGTCGAGACAAACGTGGTCGGCACCCAGCAACTCCTTGACGCCGCGCTCCGAAACAACCTGCCCCGATTCGTGCACGTCTCCACCGACGAGGTCTACGGGTCAATCTCGAAAGGATCGTGGGCGGAGGATCGCCCTCTCGAACCCAACTCTCCCTACTCGGCGTCCAAGGCGGGCAGCGACCTCCTGGCGCGCAGCTACCACCGCACGCACGGCCTCAACGTGTCAATCACGCGGTGCTCCAACAACTACGGCCCGTTCCACTTTCCGGAAAAGGTCATTCCTCTCTTCGTCACCAATCTCATCGACGACGCTCACGTTCCTCTGTACGGCGAGGGCAACAACATTCGCGACTGGTTGCACGTCGACGACCACTGCCGAGGCATCGCCATGGTGCTCGACAAGGGTCGCGCCGGTGAGGTCTACAACATTGGTGGCGGAACCGAGCTGACCAACAAGGAGCTCACGCAGCTTCTTCTCGACGCCACGGGCAAAGACTGGTCATACGTCGACCGCGTGGCCGACCGCCTCGGTCACGACGTGCGCTACTCGGTGGACATCAGCAAGATCTCGAGCGAGCTCGGTTACCAGCCTCAGGTTCCGTTCGATCAGGGTCTGTCGAACGTGGTGCAGTGGTACCGCGACAATCGCGAATGGTGGGAGCCGCTCAAGGCTCGCGCCGCCCTGAGCTAGCCGTGAAGCGCATTCTCATCACGGGCGCGTCCGGGATGCTCGGGCGCGACGTTCAAGACGTCCTCGGCGCCCGGCCGTTCACTGCCCTCACCCGAAGCCAGCTGGACATCCTCGATCTCGATGCGGTGGGTCGGGCCATCACTGGTCACGACGTGGTGATTAACTGCGCCGCCTACACGGCAGTTGACGACGCGGAAACGCACGAGGCAGATGCTTTTGCCATCAACGCCGAAGGTGCACACAATCTGGCACTGGCCGCTCGTGACGAGGGTGCGACCCTGATTCACGTCTCGACCGACTATGTCTTCAACGGGCAAGCGACCGCGCCCTACGGTGAAGACGACGAGCGCGACCCACTCGGCGCCTATGGCCGCACGAAGGCTGCCGGCGAAGAGCTGATCCTCGAGGCCCACCCGGCCGGGAGCGTCATCGTTCGCTCGGCGTGGCTCTTCGGACAACACGGCCCCAACTTTGTCGCCACCATGCTGCGTTTGGCCGGCGAGCGCGAGACGCTCACCGTGGTCGACGACCAGCGAGGTCAGCCCACCTGGACACGCGACCTGGCACAGAAAATTGTCGAAATCATCGACGCCGACATCACCAGTGGAATATTTCACGGCACGTCTTCGGGCGAAACAACATGGTTCGGCTTCGCTCGCGAGATTTTCTCCCAAGCCGGTCTCGACCCCGAACGCGTTGCGCCCACCGATTCAGCCTCGTTTGTGCGCCCCGCGCCTCGTCC
>DBCH01000048.1:0-167 GCA_002292955.1 Microbacteriaceae bacterium UBA963
GGTGCGAGCGCGAGCGCTCGCGCAATGCCCACGCGCTGGCGCTGGCCTCCCGAGAGCTCGTGCGGGTACCGATTCCGGTAGGAAACCGGAAGCTCTACTTGGTTCAGCAGTTCCTCGACACGGCGATCGAGCTCGCGTCCCTTCGCCTCGCGGGCCAGGAACAGGGG
>DBCH01000048.1:194-518 GCA_002292955.1 Microbacteriaceae bacterium UBA963
CCAATCGGCCAGCGCGGATTCAGCGAAGAACCCGGATCCTGGAACACAATGCCCGTTTTACGGCGAACCGGGCGCAAACCCTTGGCGCGAGCCCGGGTGATATCCACACCCACAACCGACAGCGATCCCTCCGTGACCGGCAATAGCCCCACGGCGGCCCTGCCCAGAGTGGTCTTGCCCGAACCCGATTCCCCCACGAGGCCCACGGTCTCACCGGGGAAGACGTCGAAGGTGATGCCCTCGGCCGCCCGGAAGGCCGGCACTCGCCCGCGTTTGGCGTACTCGATGGCAACATCCCGAAAACTCAGGGCGGGTATGCGTGCG
>DBCH01000048.1:570-8387 GCA_002292955.1 Microbacteriaceae bacterium UBA963
CCACGGGACGATCCCCGGCCGTGAGGAGCTTAGGCACGGCGGCGAGCAGGGACTTCGTGTAGGGGTGCTTCGGGCTCCGGAAGATGTCGAGAGTGTCACCCACCTCAACCGCGGCGCCGTCTTTCATCACGACGACGCGATCGGCCATGTCGGCCACCACTCCCATGTCGTGAGTGATGAGGATGATGCCGGAATCGATGCGGTTGCGCAGCGAACGCAAGAGGTCGAGGATTTCTGCTTGGACCGTGACGTCGAGTGCGGTCGTGGGTTCGTCCGCAATGAGGAGGACGGGATCGCACGCAATCGCCATGGCAATCATGGCGCGCTGACGCTGGCCTCCGGAGAGCTGGTGCGGAAACTTCCGGAAGGACGCCGCCGGATTCGGCATCTCAACCTTGGCCAGCAGATCGATGGCACGGGCCTTCGCCTCGTTGGGTGTGAGGTCAAGATGCGCGCGCAAGACCTCAACGATTTGGAACCCGACCGTGTAGACCGGGTTGAGCGCCGTCATGGGCTCCTGGAAAATCACGGCGATGTCTTTGCCGCGAATCTCCCGGAGGTCGCGAGATCGGAGTCCGAGAATCTCTTTTCCGAGGAGCTTGACCGATCCGCTGGTCCGCGAGTTGTCGGGCAGCAGACCCAGCAGGGCCATCGCACTCGTGCTCTTACCCGAACCGGACTCGCCCACGATCGCGAGTGTTTCACCACGCGCCACTTCGAACGACACGTGCGTGGCGGCCGGGTAAAGCTGGCCGTCCACCCAAAAATCGACACAGAGATCGGTGACCTGCATCACCGTCTCGGACTTATGCGCGGTTGCCATTCGGCTCACCGCCTTTCTCGTGTGTCATGCTGATTTGGTGCAACAGCCCCGAGTGGTCTTTCGACCCGCCTTCGGCAGAGTCCTCACCGTCGTGGTGGTTGCGCTGTTGCTGACCGCCGTGGGTGGATTCATCTACACCGCAGACGTCAACGGCGCGCTGCACTTCGGCCCCTTGCTCGCTTTCGTGGGCTACGGCACGTGGCTGCTCTACTGGCGACCGGCCGTGATCGTTGATTCGGCACACCTCATCGTGATCAATGTGGGTCGCACCTGGGCGATTCCCTTCGCCTGCCTGACCGCTGTGGAAACGCGTTACGCACTGGCCGTGACCACCACGGCAGGAAAAGTGACCGCTTGGGCGGCTCCCGCGCCGGGTCGTCACCAGACCCTGAGCCTGAGCCTCGCGGACTTTCGAAGCCTGCGCCGGGGGCGCCAACAAGAAAGCGTTCGTCCCGGCGATGCGCCGAACACGGAGAGCGGCTCGGTGGCTTTTGTGGTGCGCCGTCGTTGGCAGGATGCCCTGGATAATCCCTCCGCGGGTCCCGCTGCTCAGGTGACGACCCGCTGGCACGTCGTATCGCTCGCCGTCACGGCGGTTCTGCTGGTGCTCGCCGTGGTGGGCGTGGCCACTGCTTAGTCGCACCGTCTCGCGCCTCACGAGGATTCCACCTTGGTCGCACGGGCCATGTGCCGGGCTGTGGGCATGCGCTTCTGCCTCGGGTCAAAGGCGTCGCGCAGTCCGTCACCGATGAAGTTCACGCACAGGGCGATGGCAATGATGAACACACCCGGCCACCAAAAGAGCCATGGGCGCGTGGCGAAGGCCACCTGGTTCTCGCTGACAATCTTTCCGAGCGACGTGTCGGGCGCCTGAACACCGTAGCCCAAGAAACTGAGGCCGGTTTCGATGAGGATGGCCGAGGCCATGAGCAGCGTGGCGTTGACGATGATGACGCCCATAGCGTTCGGCAGAATGTGCCGGAAGATGATCCGGCCGTCACCGGCGCCGGCCACTCGAGCGGCATCAACAAACTCGCGTTCGCGCAGTGACAGGAACTCTCCGCGCACGAGTCGCGCCAAGCCGGTCCAGACCACGGCACCGAGAATCAGGGCCAGCACGGGTGCACCGGCGATACCTACGGTGCGACCCAAAACGGCGCCGATCACGATCACGGGAATGGTGATGACCACGTCGGTGAAGCGCATGAGGGTTCCATCGATGCCACCGCGGTAGTAGCCCGACACCGCTCCGACCACCGTGCCGAGGACCGTGCCGATGAATCCCACAATGACCATAATCATGAGTGACTGCTGAGCACCCCGCATGACGACAGCGAAAATGTCGCGGCCGATCTCGTCCTGACCAAACGGGTGGTTGCCCAGCGTGAAGCGCGCGAGATCAATCGTGGGCATGCCACCGTTTTCAATGGCTACGGCCGTGACCCAGTTGTACTGCCACCAACCGCCCACTTGCCAGTCGCCGATCACAAATCCCACCGACGTAAACGCCAGCAGCACAATGAACACGAGCACGACGAGCGAAATCATGGCGCCGCGATGACGGAAGAAACGTCGGCGAACAATCTGAGCCTGACCCAGTCCCTCGATTTCTTTGAGGGCGATAGCGTTTTCGTTGGTCTCCTCAGCGATGCTCGGCGCCGGCTCGGGCATCGGGGGTCTCGTACCGCGCGTCATGACAGCCTGATTCTCGGGTCAAGGCCGGCATACACAATGTCAGCAAGAAGATTGAAAAGAATGGCGAGCGACCCCGTGACGAGAAAGAATGCCATGACGGGATTGGGATCCACATTGTCTAACCCGTATTGAAAGAGGGCTCCCATCCCCTTCCATCCGAACACGCGCTCGGTGATCACGGCGCCACCAATGATTCCGCCGATATCAAACGCCACGATGGTCGCAATGGGAATGAGCGCGTTGCGGAAGCCGTGTCGAACCACCACGGTGCGCTCGGACAGACCCTTGGCACGTGCGGTGCGAATGTAGTCCTGGTTCATGACCTCGAGCAGGCTGGCACGTGAATAACGCGTGTATCCGGCAAACGAGATCAAAATCAGCGCGATGGTGGGAAGGAGGAGGTGAGTGAAGGTATCCACCATGTGTACCCACATGGTGCCCTCAAGACCCGGCGTCATGGCGCCAATCGTGGCGATGGGGCGGCCCTTGACGCGTTCGGATCCGGCGAAGTCATCCCACACGTACATCATGCGATCGACCGTAATGAGGAAGCCCATCAGGAGGCCCACAATGGCCGCCGTGCGAGCCACGGGCAGACGTTCGGGCTTGCCCATAAACCAGCCGATAAAGAAGCTCGCGGCAACCGTGACCACGGCCAGCAACACAAAACTCCACGGTTCGAGGTAAAACGAGAAGCCGTACAAGAACGGAAAGTAGATAGCACCGCCCACGGCGACGACTATTAGCGAGGCATAGAGCGCGCGACGGTTACGGATGCCCGTGGAAATGGCCGTCACGCCAAACGCAATGGCTGCACCGGTCACCAGAAGGCCGACAATACCGATGTGCGGGTAGGTGAACCAATTGGACAGCTTGATGTACATCAGCATGCTGGCCGAGGCGGCCAGAGCGATGAGAAATGTCCAGAGCCTCGCGCGTCCGCGCCACGGCAACACGAGCATCCAGAAGAGACCCAATAAGGGAGCCGCCGCCGCAATAAACCACCACGGTATGTCGGGAGCGGAGAGGAAGTCGTTGAACCCGATGGCCAGGTACTGCTTGAGCAGCACGGCCACCCAGAAGATGGGCAGCGAGAAGAACAGGAACGAGATGAACGTGACCCCGTAGTCGTACGAGCTGTACTGGCGCAGCGCGGTAGTGATCCCCACGACCAGACCAAGAATGATGGCCACAATGGCGGCAATCGTCACCAGCTGCAGCGTCGAGGATGCGGCTTGAGCGAGAAGAACGCTGACCGGTTGATTCTGAATGGTGACGCCGAGGTCACACTGGCCAATGAAGCACTTGCCCACGCCGCCCAACCAGATGAAATAGCGGAGGTAAACGGGAACGTCGAGATTAAGCAGAGCTGTTCGCGAAGCGATGAGCTGTGCCTTCTGCGGCGAGGTGCTGGTGCGCAGGTCGGCGAGCGGGTCACCCGAGAGGGCGGTGAGCACGTACATCAGGTACGTGGCAGCTAAGAAGATGAGGAGAGAGATGCCGAGGCGACGCACAACAAAAGAAATCATTCGTGCACATCCTCTCCGGTGAGTCGTCCCATGCTAATGGGAAGAACGCTGTGGGCGTCGAGGCGGGTGCCTCGACGCCCACAGGCGGTTACGTGGTGGTCATCCGTTACCTAGGAAACGGGTGCCCACTCCCAGATGTTCCAGAACACCGTGGGGGCCAGCGGCGACTGCGAGACGTTCGCGATCTTGTTCTGGTCGTAGGCCGTGACGGCGGGGAACTGGAAGACCGTGACTCCGTAGAAGTCCGACCAGAGCAGCTTGTCGATTTCCTGCTGCAGAGTGATCTGCTTCGCAGGATCGAACTCAGCATCGAGCTGCTCGAGCAGCGCGTCAACCTCGGGGTTGCTGTAGTAGTTGAGGTTGTTGATGCCGTCCGTCTTGAACGTCGGGCTGCTGTTGGTCACACCGAGGCTGGTCGACTGCCATCCGAACAGCGAGGCGTCATAGGCGCCGGGTGTTCCGAGGAGTCCGCCCCAGTCTTCACTGGAGCAGTCGGTGACGTTGAATCCGGCGAGCGCACCCGACTGCTGGATGAGTGCAAACTCGTTGGCGCGACGAGGGTTCGTCGAGCTGAAGAGCATGCAGACCTCAGGGTTGGTCACACCCGACTCAGCGATGAGTGCCTTGGCACCCTCGATGTCAACCTCGGCGTAAGCGGCCGAGCCGTTGTTTGCCACCGATTCGTCGTATCCTGCAGCGCCCGGAAGGAACAACTGCGAGTTACGCACCTGAGCATTCGCGTTCAGGGGCACGATCAGCTTCTCCACGATGTCGGCACGAGGAATGATCTTCATGAACGCCTCGCGGAGCTTGGGGTTGTCCATGGTTCCGCTCTTGCCGTTGGCGAACTGAAGGTCGATGTGCTCGTAGGTGCCCTCATCTCCGAAGAGCGTGGTCACGTCAAGCGCGTTCAGGGCATCTGCGACGTCGGCCGTGGCCTGGGGCGAGATGATCTGTACTTCACCGTTCTGGAGTGCCTGAACGGCCGCCATGGGGTCGGTGATGAAACGAACCGAGATCTCTTCGACCTTCGGCTTGTGCGCACCGGCGTAGTTCTTGTTGGCGGTCAGCGTGATGTACTGGTCGGCAACAAAGTCGCTGATCACGTAGGGGCCGTTGGCGACGAGGAGCTCGGCGTCCGCGGGCATCTCGGTGAAGTTGTAGCCGGTGTTCCAGAAGTTGGAGATCGCGGCGAGTGCCGTGGTGTCCTTGTCCTGAATGGCCTTGAGAACCGCGGCAGCACCGTCGGCGTTAGAACCTGCCTCGAGGGCCTTCTTGCCGATGATGTGTGCGGGGAGGCCGACGCCGAATGCAAGCTCCCAGTCCACGTAGGGGCTGGAGTAGGTAAGCGTGACGGACTTGCCATCGGCACTCACCTCGGGGACCTCGGTAACGAGGCCAAGGCCCGTGGGGCTGGTGGGGTCCGCGCCAGAGTCGAAGTAGACGATGTCAGCTGGCTGCTCTCCGTTGAGCTCGCCCGTGTCGGGGTCCATGTACTCCGAGGGGTCGAATTCGGTGTCGTTGTAGACGCCACCCACGGCGACCCAGGTCAGCATGAGGTCAGCTGCCGTTACGGGCTGTCCATCAGACCACTTGGCGGTGTCGGCGAGGGTGTACTTCACCACGAGGGGTGAGTCCGAAATCTTCTCGTAGGTACCGAACGACGTGTCCTTTACCAATTCGGGAACGTCGTTGTAGTAGTTGAACGACGAGCCCGTTGCGTACGTGATGTTGGCGTTCGCCGTGGCATTTCCGTACGTGGTGTTGGTGTTGTAGGAGTAGAACGGCTGGTTCCACGCCACTGACAGGCTGGAGCCTGAGACAACCTCGGACTGCGGGGCACAGCCCGACAGAACGAGTGCCGCTGTCGCCACAACGGCGACGAGGGCGGCAATGCGAGTTTTCTTCACTTGGTACCTCCGAATAGTGCTCTGCAAGAACGCGCCGGAAAAGACGCTTGTCCCACACCTTACGAGAGGAATGCCCAGAAACATACTGTCGTTGTGATTTCGTTACCCGGGCGACAGCCTTCACAACCTCACAACCTCGGCGAACCTTATACTCGGGAGCGTGACGAACAACCGCACTGAGTGGTCGGGGAATGCCAGCCGCAAGAGGCTCATCTTCGAGGTCGTCATCGTCCTTGCGCTCTCACTGGGGCAATCGGCCGCGTACTCGATCGTGGCCATCATTCGGCGTCTGTCGCGTACCGAAGCGTTGGCGGATCAGACGGCCACGATCAACCGGCCGCTGGCCGACGAACAGGTTTTTGACCTCGTCTACCAACTCCTGAGTGTGACCTTCGCCCTCGCTCCGGTGGCGCTCGTGCTCTATCTGCTGTGGCAACCCGGACGCAGTTCGTTTCGGCGCATCGGTTTTGATCTCACCCGCCCGGGGCGAGACATCGGCTGGGGCGTGGCCCTCGTCGCCATTATTGGCATCCCCGGTATTGCGCTGTACATCGCCGGTAATGCGCTCGGCATTACCGTCACCATTGTCCCCACCGCGCTCGGAACATACTGGTGGACCATCCCTGTTCTCATTCTCGTGGCCGCTCGCGCGTCGCTCGAAGAGGAAATCATCGTGGTGGGTTACCTCTTCACCCGCCTACGCGAACTCGGCTGTAAACCCTGGGCCATCATCGGAATCAGTGCGGTTTTGCGAGGCAGCTATCACCTCTATCAGGGCTTCGGGCCGTTCGTGGGAAACGTGCTGATGGGCATCCTGTTCGGGTTCGCCTACCAACGCTGGGGCCGCGTCATGCCCCTCGTGATTGCCCACTTCATTCTCGACGTGCTGTCGTTTACGGGTTATGCCCTCGTGGCAGCCCTGGTGCCCGGATTCTTGCCCGGCACGTAAGAAAACGCCCACAGAAACACAAAACCGCCAGATCCATGATCTCGCGGTTTCGTGGACTCCCCCCAAACGGAATCCACTTCAAGCATAGTGAAGAAGTATTCACTCTTGTCATGGTGGCAAGTCGGATCCCCTATAAGCAAGTCGGATCCCCTATAAAAGGACTCTCAGAAGTCACGTCAGATGCCTTCGCTCGAGCATAAAACTCGCCCAAAGTGCAGACTTCGTTACTGACATACACAGGTTGCCGTGGTTTCGTATGTTGTATGCCCCCAACCCGCCGCTCGGCGGTGCCAAATTTTGGCGCCCTGAGATCGGAGTTTCGACGTCGCCGCAGTGACGCAGGACTCACCTATGACGCGCTGGCTGAAAAGACCGGCGTCAGTCGGCGAACCCTGATTTCCATTGAAAATGGCCAGTCGAACGGCTCGGTTGAGACGTGGTACCACATTGCTGGCGCCCTGGACATCGACATGTCCGACCTGATGCGCTCGCTCTACACGGCGGACAAGTAGCGCTTCGGTATTGGAGCAGCGACCCCGCCGCTCGACCCCCGGCCGCTAGACCCCCGGCCTCTAGACCCCCGCGAAGGCCTCCGGCGGCGGACATGAGCACACCAGGTTGCGATCGCCGAAAGCGTTGTCCACTCGGCGCACGGGTGGCCAGAACTTGGAACGGATGCGCGTGAGGGTGGTCACATCGGCAGCCCCCTGCGCAAACGGGTAGACCGCCAGAGTGCGCGCATAGGGCCGCTCCCACTCCCCCGTGAGGTCGGCGGCCGTGTGCGGGGCGTTGACCAGCGGGTTGTTGTCGGCGGGCCACGTGCCTGAAGCCACCGCGTCCGCCTCGAGACGAATAGCAATCATCGCGTCGATAAAGCGGTCGATTTCGGTGAGGTCCTCGCTCTCCGTGGG
>DBCH01000081.1 GCA_002292955.1 Microbacteriaceae bacterium UBA963
GCCAACTAGTTCGTTCGGGCGCGCCGACGACGGCTCACCACGAGCGCGGATCCGACCGCCGCCAGCAGGAAAGCAATCGCAACCCCGCCAAAGAGAGCGGTTTCGTTGTGCCCGGTGTCGGGAAGGTGACTCCTGACGTCGCCACTCCACATGAGGTCAGCGCTTCCACACAGGGTGTTGACTCGGATGGTCACGTCAAAAAACCCGACCTGAGTAAACGGGCCCTCGATCTGACCTGTTGCCTCGTCTATGGTGACGCCTTCGGGCAACGTACCCGACACGACGGCCGCGTGCGTCAAAATCGGTGTTCGTGCGGCGCCGGGGAACAGTATTGGCAGATTGCTGATCGTTGCGCCGAGAAATGGCTCTTCGAACGCAACCGACCACGCTGCAATGACGGGCAGCGTAACGAGCTGAACGACATCCTCAGGTTGGACGTTGTAGTCATTAAGCGTTCGGCCGTCTTGCAGTAACACGCCTCCAACGGCGAGGCACATATCGCGCGGATCAATGGAGGTCTTTTCCTGGATTTTTTGCCGCACATTTTCGATGCTGTCGGAACTGTCCACGTCGAGCGTCACGGTGATGCCATCGAACCATTCTGTGACAAAAATCTGTCCGGATTCCCAAGACGCCCAGGCTGGTGATGAAGGTGTTGCCCCAGCCACATGGGCTGCGATGACGCCGAGAATGGCGAGCACAGTAATTCGCATCTTCATGGCGGTCTCCCCGGTTGCCTCGAGCCATCACGCTACTACGGCACTCGTCGATGTGAGCGCTTAAGATTGACTCATGCGGGTTTTGGCAGCGATGAGTGGCGGAGTCGATTCCGCTGTGGCTGCCGCGCGCGCGGTCGAGGCCGGACACGACGTGGTCGGCGTGCATCTCGCGCTCAGCCGCATGCCCGGAACCCTGCGCACGGGCGCACGCGGATGCTGCACCATCGAAGACTCCATGGATGCCCAGCGGGCCGCCACCAAGCTCGGCATTCCCTATTACGTGTGGGATTTCAGTGAGCGCTTTCGGGCGGATGTGGTTGACGACTTCGTTGCTGAGTACCAGGCCGGTCGCACCCCGAATCCCTGCATGCGCTGCAACGAGCGCATCAAGTTCGATGCCCTCATGGAGAAGGCCCTGGCGCTGGGCTTCGACGCCGTGTGCACGGGCCACTACGCGATTGTGCGCACCACCGACTCCGGCCAGCGCGAGTTGCACCGCGCGAGCGCCTGGGCTAAGGATCAGTCGTACGTGTTGGGCGTGCTCACCACAGACCAACTGGCACACGTCATGTTCCCGCTGGGCGACACGCCATCCAAGGCGGATGTTCGCGCCGAGGCCGAGCGCCGCGGGCTCTCGGTCGCGCAAAAGCCCGACAGCCATGACATCTGCTTCATCCCCGATGGCGATACCCGTGGCTGGCTCGAGGAGCGCCTGGGCGCTCACGAGGGCTCCATTGTCGACACCACCGGCGCCGAGTTGGGAACGCACGCCGGTGCCGCCGGATTCACCGTGGGCCAGCGCAAGGGTCTCGACATCCGGCGTCCTGCGGCCGATGGGCGTCCGCGCTTCGTCTTGGAGGTGCGCCCCGCCACCAACACGGTCGTCGTGGGCCCTAAGGAAGCACTCGACCTCGCCGAGATCGCCGGCAACGTGTTCTCGTGGTGTGGCGAGGAGCCCGCGGAAATCGATTTGGGCATCGAGGTTCACGTGCAGATTCGCGCGCACTCCGATCCGGTTCCGGCTCGTGCGGTGCGCGTCACCACCGACGCGGGTGTGGTTGAGATTGTGGTTCGCCCCGATTCACCGCTCAACTCGGTCTCCCCTGGGCAGACGGCCGTGCTCTATTCCGACACGCGCGTTCTCGGCCAGTTCACCATCGCTCGCACGGTGGCGGTGCCAGCAGCTGACCGCGCGCTGGTTGAGTAGTCGCGAACAACCTCATGACCCCACATTGCTGGTTGAGTAGTCGCGCAGCGACGTATCGAAACCTTGTCCGCTGGTTGAGTAGTCGCTCAGCGACGTATCGAAACCTTGTCTGCTGGTTGAGTAGTCGCGCAGCGACGTATCGAAACCTTGGCCGCTGGTTGAGTAGTCGCGCAGCGACGTATCGAAACCCCGAACGAAGAACCTCATGACCACATTCGACGCCGCCCTCGCGGAAACGCAAGCGCTGACCGAACGCATCGAACAGGCGCGTCTGGCCTACTACGAGCGCAACGAGAGCGTGATCTCGGATGCCGACTACGACTTACTCATGAGGCGGCTCGAAGAACTTGAGGCGACCTTCCCGCAGTTGCAGGGTCAGGATTCACCCACGCTCTCGGTGGGCGGTCGCGTCGCCTCCACGTTTGATCCGGTGACGCACGCCGAGCGCATGATGAGCCTCGACAACGTTTTCGACGAAGAGCAGTTTGCAGCTTGGTACGACCGCGTGGTCAAGGATTCCGCCGCATCGCCGCGCCTGCTGTGCGAGCTCAAGATTGATGGTCTCGCCATCTCACTCACCTACGTCAACGGCACCCTCACCCAGGCGGCAACGCGGGGTGACGGCGTTGTGGGTGAGGACGTCACGGCAAACGTCAAGACCATCGGGGGTATCCCGCACCAGTTGTCGGGCACGGGATGGCCGGCACTGGTCGAGGTGCGTGGCGAGATCTTCTTCCCGATCGAGGCGTTCCATCGCCTGAACGAGCAGTTGTCCGAGGCCGACGAAAAAGTCTTTGCTAACCCCCGAAATGCGGCATCGGGTTCCCTGCGGCAGAAGGACGCGACCAAGACGGCCGGTCGCCCCCTGCGCATGCTCGTACACGGCATTGGTGCCTGGGCGGATGTGCCGGTGGCCACCCAATCCGACGTCTATGGTCTGCTCGCTGGTTGGGGGCTCCCCGTCTCCACACACTTCCAAGTGGTCGACGCGGCCGAGGGCGCCATCGCGTTCATCCGCGAGATGGGCGCTGCCCGCGACTCGGTGGAGCATGAGATCGACGGCATCGTGATCAAGGTCGACGACCTAGCCGTACAGCGCGAACTGGGGTCGACCTCGCGCGCACCGCGCTGGGCCATCGCCTACAAGTACCCGCCCGAGCAGGTCAACACCAAACTGGTGGATATTCGGGTGAGCGTGGGGCGCACGGGTCGCGCAACACCCTATGCGGTTGTCGAGCCCGTGAAGGTTGCCGGATCTACCGTGGAGTTCGCCACCCTGCACAACCAGGACGTGGTGCGCGCCAAGGGTGTGCTCATCGGCGACACCATCGTGATTCGCAAGGCGGGCGACGTGATTCCCGAGGTCCTGGGCCCTGTTCTGGAACTGCGCGACGGCACCGAGCGCGCGTTTGTCATGCCCACGGGCTGTCCCGAGTGTGGCGCCACCCTTGCACCGGCGAGCGAGGGCGACATCGATTTGCGCTGCCCCAACGCGCGCAGCTGCCCGGCCCAGGTGCGTGGTCGCGTGGAGCACATCGGCAGTCGGGGCGGACTCGACATTGAGGGCCTCGGCGAAGTTGCCGCTGCCGCGCTCACCAATCACCTCGACGGCGCCACCCCACCGCTGGAGACCGAGGCCAAACTCTTCGCGCTCACCCTCGACGACCTCATGGCGGTCGA
>DBCH01000068.1 GCA_002292955.1 Microbacteriaceae bacterium UBA963
CACGGGTCGCGCCAGCGATGTACTACCCCGCTTAAACGAGAACTCCTACGACGTCGTGGTGATAGACGGAGACCCAACCCACGTGTCGTCGTATGTGGAGCACGCGTTACGGCTGGTGCGCGTCGGTGGCGTCATTATGGTTCCCCACGTTCTGTGGAAGGGCGAGGTTGCGGATCCCACCAAACGCGGAGCCGTGCCGGCCGCGTTCCGCAAGATGCTGAGCGAGGTGCGGGACTCATCCGAGGTGATGGCCAGCATGTCGCCACTGGGCGACGGCCTGCTCACCATAACCAAACTCGGCGCCGACGAATCGGCCTCCTAGCCAATCGGCTTCGTAACCACCCGGAATAGTAACCAACCGGCATTGCAACCGACATGGCAACCGCGCCAGCTTTCTCGCAATCGCGCAAGCTTCCTCGCGGCCGCAAGAGAAAAGCCCCGGAGAAGCAGGGCTTTTCTTCATTGAGCTGAACGGCCTAGGCCTTCGGCTTGATGACCTTAGCGAGGAGGTCGTGGAGCTCGGTAACCTCGTCGTCGTTCATGGAGACGGCCATGCGACCGCCGCCCTCAAGAGGCACCCGGACAACAATCAAGCGACCCTCGCGGGTGGCTTCCATTGGTCCGTCTCCGGTGCGTGGCTTTTGTGCCGCCATTCTGGCGCCCCTTTCATTGACTCCTTCTATTATCTCAAATCTGAAGGGTCTCAATTACCACGACCAAACGCTCCCGCTGAACTTTGCGTAGAATTTCCCTGTGAACCCGGCAACTTCTCCCCAGGATGGTGGCGTTGTCCGCCCCGGGCTTTCAGTTTTCGGCGTCGCCTCGCACTTCGTTCATGACGTCGTCGAATCGGCACAGCGACAAGGCTTCGTTCCCACGTGCATCGACAACCTCGGGTCAGCAGATCGTGACCTACCCAATCTTGAGGCACTGTCGGAGGCAAGTGACACAGACCGCCCGTTTACTCTAGGTCTCAGCTCTGCACGTCATCGGGGGCTCGCCTTGGTGGCCAGCTCAAAAGCGGGATTTCGTGTGCCGTATTCGCTTGTCGACCCTACAGCCGTGGTTGCCGGAAGCGCGACCTTCGGCCACAGTGCCTTTGTCAATGCTGGTGTCGTGGTTGGTTCTCACACGCGGATTGGATGTGCGTCAAGCATTAACCGGTCGGCCTCAATTGGTCACGACAACGCGATTGGGTTTTCCGCTTCCGTGGGGCCGGGGGCAGTCTTGGCGGGCCAAGTAACACTGGGGGCGTTCGTGAGCATTGGTGCCGGAGCGGTCATCCTGCCCAAGATAGTAGTTCACGATGGTGCAACAATCGGAGCCGGCGCCGTGGTCACTCGCGACGTTGGAGCTTTCGAGGTCGTGGTGGGAAATCCTGCCCGCATTCTGAAGAAATCGGAGGTAACACCTCTGCTCACCTGTCCGTTCTGTGATGACGCATGATCACCGTTCCGTTGGCAACACCGACCGGGATGAGCGGTGATGAAAAGTTGCTCGTGGAGGGAACCTTCATCGGCTACGGCTTTCAAACCCCGAACCCGGAAATCATCGTCTTCGCGTCCGAAGCGTTTGAGCCGCTGAGGAGTGAGCGGATTCCTTCAGATGATTAAGACGACCTACCGAGCAACAGTCTTGGTGCCTACCCACAACCGAGCAACATTGCTTCGCCTTGCCGTAGCGAGTGCCCTTGCCCAAACGGTGCAAAACATCGAAGTCATTATCTTGGGGGACGGAGTAACCGACGAGGTCCGCGCCACGGCACGCGCGCTCGCAAAGAAAGACGCCCGAGTTGTGTTTCTTGACCGTCCCAAGACTCGATACCACGGCGAGGAGTATCGGCACGAGGCCATAGTCGCGGCCCGAAGCAACGCAATCTTCTACCTCTGCGACGACGACCTGTTTCTCCCCCAGCATGTGGAGGATCTTCTGGCACTTCTGGAGAAACACAACTTCGCCCAAAGCCTCAATGGCTACGTGAGTGCCTCCGGTGAGATCGTCTTTTACGCGGCAAATCTCTCCGACCCTTCAACCATCGCGATGCACCTGGTCGAGGACAAGCCGTATTTCTACAATGCGGTAGGCCTCACCGGCACGGCCCACGCCCGAGACTTCTACCTAGAACTGAATCAACCCTGGGAAACAACTCCATCGGGCAATTGGCCCGATCACTACCAGTGGTGCAAAATGTTTCGATCTCCTCAGTTGAGAGCGGCAACGTCGTCACGCATGACTGCGCTTAAGTTCCCAACGACCCGAGACGGGCGCGATAATCACAGCGAAAAAGAACGGCTCGCCGAAATGCGCAGGTGGGCGCGAACCGTTAGAAGCCCCGACGGTCAGACAAGGATTGACGAGCTGGTACGCGCGAGTTCACCCATGCAGATGGAGCGCGACAGAAAGACAATTTTCGAACTTTCCCTTGCGCTTCACGCGGCTGAGGAGCAAGTCCGCGCAATGTCACAAACATTCTCCTGGCGCATTACTTCTCCGTTGCGAGTGGTCCGAGCGCTTGCCAAACGAGGACGCTGACCCACGGGGGCAGGATTCTCGTGTTGCCTTAGGGCGGAGTCCAGTCGGACCCGTCAATGGCCCAGCACCAGCCCACCCAGACAACCTGCAGGGCGAGGGCCACAAGCACGATTCCCACCCGGTAAAACCAGTTCTTGGGTGCGGCAAATGGCACAAGGCCTGGAAAGAGGGGACCCAAGAGCCGAAAGGTCGACGACTGCGGGAAAAAGACGGCAAGCAGGTAGAGCGAATAGCTGAACACCCACGCCCGAATCTCGATTCCGGCGCGACGCGTGGCCGGCAGGAACAGATATCCCGCGAGGAGCAAGAAGAGTCCCGCAAAAAACAGCGGACCCAGCCAGACAGTCACGTTGGTCGGCACGCCCCACACAGGCAACCACCACTCGAGGCCGTAGAGCCACGGAGTGAACGGCACCAGCTCTTGATAACCGATGTAGGCCGATCGCCAGGCGAGTTCGGTCTCGAAATAGGCCGTGGGCACTCCCGTCATCACGCCTGCGATCACCACCCACGCGAGTCCCGCAATACCCGCGGTCGCCGTGGCGGCAACCAACCACCAACGCTCGGCCGGCGGGAAAGCGTCGCGACGTCGTTCGCGCCAGCGCCAGATGCCGTAGATCACGAAGGTCAGGGCCATGGCCAGCGCCCCGGGGCGGGTGAATGCCAAAACGATCAGCAGCGGAATCATGGTGCTAAATCGACGCACGACCAGCAGATACAGAATCGACACGATCAGCAGCCACTGCAGCGACTCGGCATAGGCGAGCTGCAGGACCGGTGAAATCGGCGAGACCTGAAAGAGCACGAGGGTAAAGAGTGCCTGTGCGGGGCTGCCGGTGACGCGGCGCACCAGGAGGTAGAGAACGAACGACGTGGCCAGCGCGGCCAACAGGGACAGCGACACTCCGGCAACGGCCCACGGCAGTCCGGTGACGAGCATGATCATTTTGACCAGTGCGGGATACACCGGCAGGAACGCCCACTGTGACTCGCCAACGTTGCCGTCGTCGGTGTACGGAAGGGTTACGGGATAACCGCCCTCGGCGATGATGTTGTACCAGCGGCCGTCCCACATGCTCGAAAAGTCGAACAGGTTGGGTTGTGCCGACGTCCACGGATTCTCGCCCTGCACGCTCGCATAAACCAGCAGGATGGCGGTCGAGGCGAGACGGCCGCCCACAAAAACGAGGATGACGGCAAACCACCACGGCACGCGGTGCGCACCGCTCGATTTTCTCAGGTGAACCGGTGACCTCATGCCCGCGGTGCGCCGAGCCAGCTTCGCAGCACGCTCGCGCAGGTTTCTATCTCCACGATGGGCACGTTCTCGTCGTCGGTGTGCGCCAGTTCCGGATTCCCCGGGCCAAAGTTCACCGCGGGAATCCCCAACGCACTAAACCTGGCCACATCAGTCCAGCCGTACTTGGGTTGTGGTTCGCCACCCACCGCACTCACGAACTCCGCGGCAATCGCCGACGTCAACCCCGGGCGGGCTCCGGGCGCGCTGTCCACGACAACGACATCCCATCCGGCAAACACGGATCGCACGTGCGCCTCGGCATCCGCCTCGGACTTGTCGGGCGCGAACCTGTAGTTGACGGTGAGGGCGGCCTCATCGGGAATGACATTGGAGGCCACTCCCCCGCGCACGCCCACCGCACTCAGCCCCTCGCGATAGGCCAGACCATCCACGACGATTGTTTCTGCCTCGTAGCCACTGAGCACCGCGAGTGCCGGCGCGAGGGCGTGGATGGCGTTCTCCCCGGTCCAGGCCCGGGCGGAGTGGGCGCGGCGACCGACCGTGCGCACCTC
>DBCH01000009.1 GCA_002292955.1 Microbacteriaceae bacterium UBA963
GCCTTCTTGGCGCTCGAAATGTGGCCCTCGGTGGTAATCACGGCGATGCCCGCGGAGTCGTAGCCGCGGTATTCCTGGCGCTTGAGGCCGGAAATGAGCACGTCAACCGTGCCTTTGTTTCCCACGTAGCCGACGATTCCACACATGCTAATAAGTCTAGGCGTTGGGCGACTTTCTGCCCCGCCGTGGTGGCTGTCGACCTCGGCACGGGCCCCGCCACTCCCCGCCCTTATTTGTCGGGCAGAATGGGGGCGTGAGCTCTTCGCGCGGCGGCGCTACGCCCCTGCACCAAACACCGTTTGTGGAGATTCCGCGCGCCGAGTGGGCGGGACTCACGCCCGGAAACGGACCAGACCTCAGCCTGGCCGAAATCGAGGCCCTGCGCGGTCAGGGCGATCCGCTCGACGAACGCGAAGTGCGCGAGGTCTACCTCCCCCTGAGCCGCCTCCTGTCGCTGTATGCGGCAGCGACGCGCAGCCTCTCGACAGCCACCGACATGTTCCTCGGCAAGCCCGCCTCTGTCACGCCCTTTGTGATTGGCGTGGCCGGCTCGGTGGCCGTGGGTAAGTCGACCGTCTCCCGACTCCTGCAGCTCCTGCTCTCGCGCTGGCCAGATACTCCCCGCGTTGAGCTGGTGACCACCGACGGCTTCTTGCTGCCAAACGACGAGCTTTCCCACCGTGGCATTCTCGACCGCAAGGGCTT
The DNA here is from genome assembly GCA_002292955.1 of Microbacteriaceae bacterium UBA963. Taxonomy (GTDB): domain Bacteria; phylum Actinomycetota; class Actinomycetes; order Actinomycetales; family Microbacteriaceae; genus UBA963. The sequence goes on from DBCH01000009.1 coordinate 706, forward strand.
TCCCGAGTCCTACGATCGGCGAGCGCTCACCCGCTTCGTCAGCGAGGTCAAGAGCGGCGCCGATGCCGTGCACGCACCCGTCTATTCACACCTCACCTACGACATCGTTCCGGATGCGCACGTTGAAGTGGCCCGACCCGATGTGCTGATCGTCGAGGGGCTCAACGTCTTGCAGCCCTCCCTCGGCGGCACACTCGCGCTCTCTGACCTCTTCGACTTCTCGATTTACGTGGATGCCCGCATGAGCGATATTGAGCGCTGGTATCAGGAACGTTTCCTCGAGCTTCAGCGCAGCGCGTTCAGCAGCCCCGAGTCCTACTTTCATCGCTACGCCGCGCTGGACGAGACCGAGGCTAAGGCCGAAGCTCAGGCCATCTGGAAGCGCACCAACGAGCTCAATCTGGTCGAGAACATCCGCCCCACGCGCTCCCGTGCGCGCCTCATCCTGCGCAAGGCGAGCGACCACACTGTCGACACGGTCTACCTGCGCAAGCTATAAATTCTCATATCAACTTTGATATATAGTCGCAGCATGGAAGTTGGTTCGCTCATTCGCGAGGCTCGACGATCTGCCGGGCTCTCTCAATCCGAGCACGCTGCCCGGGCGGGCACATCTCAAGCAACGTTTTCGCGCTACGAGTCGGGCGACGCCACGCCCACTCTCGTGACGTTGGAGCGCCTGCTTGCTGCGGCGGGCGCGAATCTCGTGTTGTCGTCGAGGACCTCACGTCGCCGACACGATGCCCGTTCTCCTCGAATGGCCAAACTTCTGTACCGCCGCCGAGAGGTCGATCGGGCCCTCGCGCGTCACGGCGCACGAAATGCCTACGTCTTTGGTTCTGTGGCGCGGGGAACCGACTCCGAGGAATCCGACATCGACATCGTGGTGGACTTCGATGCCGAACGATTTGGACTTATCCCACTCACACGCTTGTCCGAAGACTTATCAACGCTCTTGGGAGAGACAGTCCACGTCGCTGCCCGCTCCCTGCTTAAATCTGCCGTGTTGGCCAGAGTCCACGAGGAGCAGGTTCCCCTATGAGTCGAAGCACCGCCGCACGTCACTGTTATCCCGGCACCCGGTCGCTGGGTCGCGAATTATTGACGACGATGGAGGGAACGAGCGGCGAGCACAATCACGGCCGCGACCACCGCACCGAAAAGGATGACGGCTGCCGCCGCACTGCCGTTATCGCCACCCACGTATTCCCAATGGCCCTGATCGAGCACGTAGCCACCGAATAGTGACAGGCTCGCCAACCACAGCGTGCCAATGGCGTCGATAGACACCAGTACCCACATCACCGCGCGAACGATTCGAGCCAACACGGCCTAGCTCCCGAGCTCAGCCTTTACGACGTCGGCAATGGTGTGCGCGAGCCGATCGGCGGTGGCCTGGTCGGCGGCCTCCACCATCACACGCACCATGGGTTCGGTGCCGGAGGGGCGCAGCAGGACGCGGCCTGAGTCGGCAAGTTCGAGCGAGGCTTCGGCGACGGCCGTCTCGATGGCCGTGTTGCCGTGCAGGGCCCGGTGGTCAACACCGCGCACATTGACAAGAATCTGCGGATACACCGTCATCACACCGGCGAGTTCGTTGAGGCTCTTGCCGGTGCGGGCCATCTCGGCCACCAGGTGCAGACCGGTCAGCACGCCGTCGCCCGTGGTGCCAAACTCCGACATGATCACGTGACCCGATTGTTCGCCACCCAGCCCGTGCCCACCCGCAGCCAGCGCCTCGACAACGTAGCGGTCACCCACGGCCGTCTCGAGCACCGTGATGTCGTGAGAGGCCATGGCGCGATGCAGTCCGAGGTTACTCATCACCGTGGCCACGAGCGTGTTGTCGGGCAAGAGGCCGCGTTCTTTCATGGAAATCGCGAGGATGGCCATGATGTGATCGCCGTCAATCACGTTGCCCTCGGCATCAACCGCGAGGCAACGATCGGCGTCGCCATCGTGAGCAATGCCCACGTCGGCTCCGACCTCACGAACCTTGGCGGCCAGTAGTTCCAGATGGGTTGACCCCACCCCGTCGTTGATGTTGTTTCCGTCGGGCTCGGCGCCAATCAGGGTGATTGTTGCGCCAGCGTTGGTGAATACCTGCGGGCTCACGGCAGCCGCCGCGCCATGGGCACAGTCGAGAACTACGTGGATACCGTCGAGCCTGTGCGGCAGCGTGCTGAGCAGGTGCAGCGCGTAGCGGTCTTCGGCGTCAGCGAAGCGTCGGATGCGCCCGACCTCACTGCCGGTGGGAAGGAGCTTTTCAATCCCGAGGTGTTCCTCGATGCGATCCTCGACCTCATCGGGAAGCTTGACTCCACCGTAGGAGAAGAACTTAATGCCGTTGTCGGGTGCCGGGTTGTGCGACGCAGAAATCATCACGCCAAAGTCGGCATCGATGTCTTTGATCAGGAACGCGCACGCCGGGGTGGGCAGCACGCCAGCATCGAGTACGTCGATGCCCGAACTCGCCAAGCCCGCTGCGACGGCGGCGGCGAGAAACTCTCCTGAAATCCGCGGATCGCGCGCGAGAACAGCCACCGGGCGCTTTCCCTTTTCACGGCGCTCGTCAGCGTGGCGGCCGTGCATGAGCACGAACGCCGCTGACTGAGCGAGCCCGAGAGCGAGATCGGCGGTAAGTTCCCGATTCGCAAGCCCCCGGACGCCGTCGGTACCGAACAGGCGAGCCATGGCAAGTGCCCCGAGCGACTAACGCTTCGAGTACTGAGGGGCCTTACGGGCCTTCTTGAGACCAGCCTTCTTGCGCTCCTTGACGCGAGCGTCACGGCTGAGGAAGCCGGCCTTCTTGAGCGTGGCGCGGTTGTTCTCTTCGTCAATGAGGTTCAGCGCGCGCGAGATGCCCAAACGCAG
>DBCH01000129.1:0-3963 GCA_002292955.1 Microbacteriaceae bacterium UBA963
CTGGTCGACCCGGCCGGCACCGACGAGTCGCGCGAGGCCGCTCGCGTGGGACTGCAGAAGCTCCCGCGAAACGCATCGCCCATCCGCGTTCGCAGCCGCGACGCCATCGACGGCCGTCCCCGCGGTGTTCTCACGAAATTTGGCATTTCACGTGTCCGATTCCGCGATATGGCACACCATGGCGAATTGCCGGGAATTACGAAGTCTTCTTGGTAAATTTGGGGTGCCTTCCCACCCGGGAGGGCAAATGAGACGGCCGAATGAGGCGCTCGTTCCCAAGTAATAAGTCCAGGAGGACACATTATGGCTCTCAACAAGTCTGAGGTCGTCGCCGCTGTAGCCGCTAAGACCGGCCAGTCGCAGACCGCGGTTAGCGCCGCAATCGACGCTCTTTACGAGGTCGTTGCCGCTGAGGTTGGTCGCGATGGTGGCAAGGTGACCATCCCCGGTTTCGTTTCGTTCGAGCGCACTCGTCGTGCCGCCCGCGCGGGTCGCAACCCCCAGACCGGCGCCACCATCCAGATCGCTGCTAGCAACGCGGTCAAGGTGTCGGCCGGAAGCAAGCTCAAGGCTGCTGCCAAGTAGGTTTCCTACGAAGCTCGAGCGGGGCGAACACCACGACGGTGTTCGCCCCGCTTCTTTGTGCATACGCTTAACGGTGTGACCCCAATCGTTCGACGCGCCATACCCGCCGGGGTGGTGCTCGCCGCCGCTCTCGTGTTCCTGATCGTGGGCTTTGCGCCCACGGCGGCGGGGTCGTCCGCGAGCTTTGCGGTGACCTGGGGACTACCGATCGCCCGGATGATTGTGGATCTGGCTATTGCCACCACGATCGGCTCGGTGGTTCTCGCGCTGTGGGTTCTCACCGCGCAGACAGCGGCGTATCGGCGAGCTCTGTTTCTCGCGGCGGGTGCCAGTTTCGTTGCCACTGTCTTCTCCATCGTCACGCTGCTCTTCACCTTCGTCAAAGTCAGCCAACTACCCCTCTCGTTGAGCGCCGAATTCGGCGACGGTCTTGCCTTCTTCGTGACGACGATCGGGATTGGCCAGGCATGGCTCGCGGTGATCTTGATTTCGGCAACGGCGACGGTTTTGCTGCTGGGCGTCACACATCAGACGGCAATCTTCTTTGTTGGCCTCCTCTCACTCTCTGCCCTCGTGCCACTGGCACTCCAAGGCCACGCGGCGGGATCGACGGATCACGGAACGGCGGTCAGCAGTCTGGGCCTCCACCTTGTTTTCATCTCGATTTGGGTGGGCGGCCTCGTGGCGCTGGTGTTCGTGCGCTCCCTGTGTGCTCCGGCCGATTTCGCGCAGTTTGCCAAGCGCTACTCCACTCTCGCTCTGGTGGCCTTCATCGTTGTGGGCGCGACGGGTGTCATCAGTGCGTGGCTGCGGGTGGGGTCTTTCGAGAATCTGGCCACCGCGTATGGCACACTCGTGCTCGCCAAGACGCTCGCCCTCATCGCCCTCGGCGTTCTAGGATTCTGGCAGCGTAACAGGGCACTCGAGCGCGTATCGCGCCAGGCGCGGGGGGCGTTTAGCTGGCTGGTCATTATCGAACTCGCCATTTTGGGCGCGGCGATGGGGCTGGCTCAGGCCCTCTCCCGCACCGCGCCCCCTGTTCCGCACCGCCTGGTGGGAGGCCTCACTCCGGCGCAAATCCTCACGGGCGAGCCTTTGCCACCCCCACTCACGTTCGAGCGCTACTTCACGGAGTGGAGCATCGATCCGCTGTGGCTCTTGATCTGCGCCTTTGGGATCTTCTTTTACATTGCCGGCGTGGTTCGTCTGCGCCGTCGCGGCGATGCCTGGCCCTGGCACCGGGCCGTGCTGTGGACTCTGGGCCTGCTCCTGTTGTTCTACGTCACCAATGGTGGCGTCAAGGTCTATGGCCACTATCTCTTCACCGCTCACATGGCCGCTCACATGGCGCTGGGCATGATGGTGCCCATTTTGCTGGTGGCCGGAGCCCCGGTGACGCTCGCCATGCGAGCAATTCACAAGCGCGACGACGGCAGCCGAGGGTCGCGGGAATGGATTCTGCTGGCGGTGCACTCGCGCTACGGGCGCCTGATTTCACATCCAATTTTCGCCACCATCAACTTTGTCGGGTCGCTCTGGATTTTCTATTACACGCCCATTTTCCGCTGGGCCATTACCGACCACATCGGTCACGAGTGGATGGTGATTCACTTTCTCCTGGCGGGCTATCTTTTCGTCCAGTCGCTGATCGGCATCGATCCGGGCCCGAGTCGCCTCAGCTACCCGCTTCGGTTGGTTCAACTTTTTGCTGCGATGACTGTGCACGCGTTTTTCGGCCTCTCCATCATGTCGGGCCAAGGCCTGCTGCTGGCCGACTGGTTTGGCGCCATGGGTCGAACCTGGGGCTCTGCGCCGCTGGTTGACCAACAGGCCGGAGGGGCCATTGCCTGGAGCGTGGGCGAAATACCGAACCTGATTATCGCTATCGTTTTGTCGATGCAGTGGAGTCGTGACGAGGGCCGCATCGCAAAGCGCCTCGACCGACAGGCGGAGCGCGACAATGACGCCGACCTGAAGTCCTACAACGAGATGCTCGGCGGGCTCTCCGAACAAGACAGCCGCCGGGCGGCACAGCGCTAAAAAGCGAACGTCGCTGGACCCGTAACCCGCAGGGGTACGGCCAAGCTGAACTCGACATCCGCCTCAACGGGCGAAGTGCTTCCGTCGAACAGGGATTGAACCGTTCCCGAAATGCGCGCGACACCGTCGCCCGTGGCCAGCCACGAGTCTTCGCCCGGCACAATAGTGACGCGTGGCATGGTGACAATCGACCACGACGCGTCTCCCAGCCAGCGATTTTCCGTGGCGTATCCAAAGGGACACCCCGTGGGCATCAGCACGGTTTGTGTCACGCATTTGGTGAGCGCCGCATCGATCTCCTTTTGGACCTTTGCCACGAACCGAGGTGTGACCGCCACGTCGAGGGCAACTTCCCGGAGGCCGGAGTCGGTGACGCTCACCTTGAGAGGCTCCGCCGTCAGCAGCGCGGAGTCGCGATACACCTCGTATCCGGCGCCCACGAATACCGGAAAAGTCGCCGACGCAGAGAAGGCCTCCGCGGTCCCGCCCGGATAGCTGCGGATGTCAACCTCGCCGATCTCACCCACTTGAAAGCCGGTGTCGTGTGCCACAGTCACCTGCAGTTGGCCGAGCGGAGGTGCGGCAAAACGCCACTGCTCGAAGATGCCCCACAGCGGCGGCTCGGCAACCAGCGTGAAGGTGGCGCGTTCTTTTGCCCCGCCCACCACGAACGACGCCTCAACGCTGGCCTCGCCGCCCTCAACCCGAGCCGCCGACACAGCCACCTGCGATGGCGGTGTGTAGGCTGCCGCCTGCAGCAGGATCAGCTGATCGGGGTCAACGCCTGGCGAGAGAACGCCGGGGAGAGCTCTCGCCGAGGAGGCGTCACCGACCTCAAGCGCAGCGAAGTAACTGCGGACAACACCCTCGGGCGAGTACACGAACCGGTTGACCAATATGACGCTCACGACGCCCACGACAGCAGCGGCAACGGCAATCACGACTACCAGCACCACAAACTTCATCCGAGAGAGCACAATTCATCCTAGGCACTTCAGTTTTGGGCGCGCGCCCTGCGCGCCCCGGCTAAACTTGCACGATTCTGACCAACCCGATGAGGACACGTGTGACAACTCCCACCCTGAGTGCAGAACAACAGCGCATTTTCACGCTCGTTGAAGACACCAACGAGAATCTCTTCATTACGGGTCGCGCGGGAACTGGCAAATCAACGCTGCTCAATCACATCGCCACTCACACCACAAAGCAGATTGCTATTTGCGCCCCCACCGGCGTAGCGGCGCTCAACGTCGAGGGTCAAACGATTCATGCCCTGTTCAACCTGCCGATTGGCCTCATCGGCAACCAAGACCTGACGCACAATCCCCACAAACGCAA
>DBCH01000129.1:4092-16653 GCA_002292955.1 Microbacteriaceae bacterium UBA963
GTCCAAGTGGTGATGTTTGGGGATCCGTATCAGTTGCCGCCCGTCGAAGCCAAGGGCATCGAGCGCGAGTACTTTGCCGACAACTACGCGTCGATGTGGTTCTTTGATGCCCGTGTGTGGCGCGAAGCGGGCGTGACGACCGTTGAGCTCGCGGAGATTCATCGCCAGCACGACAACGACTTCAAGCGACTGCTCGAGGGAATTCGTCGCAACGCGGTAACCGAAGACATGGCCAATCGGCTCAACGAGGTGGGCGCACGGGAGGCGCCCGGCGGCATCATCACACTCGCCACGCGCAATGACCGGGTGACCACCATCAACGCACGTCACCTGGCCGAACTGCCGGGCAAGCCCAAGTCCGCCGTGGCCGACGTCAACGGCGAGTTCCCGCCCGGCTGGTTTCCCGCCGACGAAGAGTTGCAGCTCAAGCCCGGCGCCCAAGTGATGTTTCTGCGCAACGATCCCGATGGCCGATGGGTCAACGGCACCATTGGCCGCGTGAGCAAGATTGGCGCCAACGTGAGCGTGGAGGTTGATGGCAGCGTGCACGAGGTTCTGCCGTCGACGTGGGAACGCTTTCGCTACAGCTACCGGGCCGAAACAAAGGAGCTCACTCGCGAGGTGGTGGCCGAATTCACGCAGGTACCGCTGCGGCTCGCCTGGGCCATCACGATTCACAAGTCTCAGGGCCAGACCTATGACGCCGCCGTCATTGACCTCGCGTCGGGCGCGTTTGCCGCAGGACAGACGTACGTGGCCTTGAGCCGCCTCACCACGCTCGACGGCCTCTACCTCACGCGGCCGCTCAAGCCCTCGGATGTGCGCGTGGATCCGGATGTCGAGCGGTTCATGGAAGCTCTCAACTAGCCGCCCCTTTAGAATGAGCGGGTGCTCCTTTCAGACCGTGACATTCGCACCGCAATCGACGGCGGTCGCATCGCTCTCGATCCCTACGACCCGAGCATGATTCAGCCGTCGAGCGTGGACGTGCGCATCGACCGTTATTTTCGGCTCTTCGACAACCACAAGTACCCGGTCATCGATCCGGCAGAAGACCAGCCCGATCTCACGCGACTCATTGAAGTGGTTCCCGACGAACCGTTCATCTTGCATCCCGGCGAGTTCGTGCTGGGCGCCACCTACGAGCAGGTGACCCTCGCCGACGATATCGCCGCACGGCTCGAGGGCAAGAGCTCGCTCGGTCGGCTCGGCCTTTTGACCCACTCCACGGCCGGCTTCATTGATCCGGGGTTCTCGGGACACGTCACCCTCGAGCTCTCGAACATGGCCACGCTGCCGGTTAAGCTGTGGCCGGGCATGAAGATCGGTCAGCTGTGCTTCTTCCAGCTGTCGTCGCCCGCCGAGAAGCCCTACGGCTCAGCAGAGAACAAGTCGCGCTATCACGGACAGCGCGGCCCCACGGCGTCGCGGTCGTTCCTCAACTTTCACCGCACCGACGTGAGCGTGACAGACGCGGGCGCACCCGGCAGCTAGCCGCCGTTCCGCATTTGTGGTCGGCGGCTGAGGCCAGCCTCAGTCAGTCGACGGGTGCCGTCTCCGGGCGGGTGACCGCTCCGGTGAGTGTGAGCCAGGCCCATTCCGTCACCCGGTCGGCCGACGGGAGCGGCTTCATGCTGAGCCATTCGCGCATCACGCTGATGAACGACCCGGCTATACCCGCCGCCACGATGTTGAGCGGGGGCGAGTCGGCACGCCGGGGAGCCTGGGAGAGTCCGCTGAGAGCGAGGGCAATCACGCGCTCGCGCAGGTTAGCCACGATGACGGGCGACCCCGTGGGGCCCAAAACCGTGCGGTACAAGGCGGCATTTTCGCGCACGTGTTCCAGAAACTTCTGAATCATCGCGCGCGGGTCTGCGTCGGGGGCGTTGAGCTTTTCGGCCTCAAGCTGGGCGGCGGCGCTCTCGACAAAGCCATCCAAGGCATCCGCGAGGAGCGCCTCTTTGTCGGCATAGTGCTGGTAAAAAGTGCTGCGGTTGATGCCCGAGGCCTCCGCGATGTCCGAGACCGAGAGGTCGGCGTACTCCTGCTCGCGACACAGTTCGAGCAGGGCCGTCTGCATGCTGGCGCGGGTTCGCGCAATTCGGGGATCCACGTCGGGCCTTCCTGACAATCCAGTGTGAAAAGTCTACACAGGTTGGTTAACCGACATCTGTCCCTTAACCTACAAGTGTCGGATATCTCATTTCCGAACGTTTTCTCTTCTGAAACCGCCGCCCCCTCTCCCCTGGAGAAGCACCATGGCCTTGTTCCTCTCACGCATCGGCACGTTCTCCGCGCGACGCGCGTGGCTCGTGATTGTCGTCTGGTCGATCGTTTTGTTTGCCGCTGTGGCCGGCGCGTTCGGGCTCGGCGGCAAGCTCTCGAGCTCCATGACCCTCGATGGTACGGCGGCACAGTCGGTGATTGATCAGCTCGAGAAGTCTTTTCCCTCGGCGTCTCGAGGCAGCGCGCAAATGGTCTTCCACAAGACCGACGGGGCGGCCTTTACGGACGCCGAAATCGCGGCCATTGATAGGGCTCTCACCCAAACGACCGAGGTCGTCGGGGTAGACGGTGTGCTCAACCCCTTTGAGAGCCAGGCAATGAAAGATGCCAAGGTTGCTCAACTCACGTCGTCTCGCGCCCAGCTGGATGCCGCACCCGCGCAGCTCGCCGCCGCACAGGCCGAGATTGATTCTGGCTGGGCACAGATCGCCGCCGCCGAGTCCGAGCTGGCCAGTGGCCAGAATCAGGTATCGGCGGGCTCGGCTCAGGCCACGGCCTCACACGCTGAGCTCATGGCCAACAAAACCGCCCTGCAGAGCGCCTTAGCGGGAGCTATCGGTGCCGGGGCACCGCAGGCTCAGATTGACGGCTTGAGCGCTCAACTTCAGCAGGTCATGGGGGGTCTCGCGCAGGTTGACGCGTCGCTTCAGGCTTTGGCGGAGTCTCAGAGCACCATCAATCAGAGTCGCTCCACGCTCGCTGAGCAAAAGACGCAACTTACCGCTGCGGCGGCAACACTCATGCAATCGCGTGCCGAGCTTCCCGCTCAGACCGAACGCCTCGCCTGGGGTGAAGCGCTGCTGTCGGCCGCCACAAACTACCGCGCCGTGTCCGTCGATCAGCAGACTGCCCTGGGAGCCGTTTACTTCTCCACGCCCATGTCGGAGGTGACTCCCGAAACCAAGGAAGCGGTTATCGCCTCTCTCTCCGCTCTCTCGCTTCCCGGGGTCACGGTCGACTTCTCCAAGGACCTCGCCACGTCACTGGGTTCAATCGTGGGACCGGGTGAGATTGTCGGACTGGTCATTGCCGGAATCGTCTTGTTCGTCATGCTGGGCACGTTCGTGGCCGCGGGGCTCCCCGTTCTGACCGCACTGCTGGGCGTGGGCGTGAGTGCGCTCGGCGCATTCGCACTATCAGCCTTCATCGACATGAACTCAACCACGCCAACCCTGGCCGTGATGCTGGGACTCGCGGTGGGTATCGACTACTCCCTGTTCATCCTCAACCGGCACCGGAGGCAGCTCAAGACCGGAATGGGGGTGCGCTCCTCCATTGCGCTTGCCAACGGAACCTCAGGAAGCGCCGTGCTGTTCGCGGGCCTCACCGTCATGATTGCACTGCTCGCGCTCAACCTCACGGGCATCGGCTTCCTCGGCCTCATGGGCAACGTGGCCGCGGCAGCGATCGCGGTGGCCGTTCTGGCCGGCCTCACGTTTACGCCCGCCATCATGCAGCTTGCGGGACTGCGGGTGCTCTCCCGAAAAGAACGCCGGGTGCGCGACCAGCTGATTGCTGGTGAGACTCCTGTTGAGAAGCCGCGGGCTGTAGCGCGAGCAAAGCGCGAGGTCTGGGCCGCAAAGCGACCCATCGTTGCCCTGGTTCTCACGATTGGCGTTCTCCTTGTGGCGGCGATTCCGTTTGGATCGATGCGCCTCGGACTGGCAGATGGCTCGAGTGAGCCCGTGGAGTCAACGCAGTATCAGGCTTTCCAGTTGACCAGCGAGGGCTTTGGCGCTGGTCAGAACGGCCAGATTACTGCCGCTGTCTCGTTCGACCGTTCACTCTCCGGCGACGACCTCTTGAAGACTCAGGCGAGCGTGGCGACCACTCTGATGGGCGTGGACAACGTGGAGGCCGTTGTGACGGGGCAGCCTTCGCCCGACGGTAAAACGCTGGCTTTCTCCGTCGTTCCGACAGAGGGACCCGCAGCCCAGTCCACCGAAACCGTGGTCACTGACCTGCGCGCCCAGGCCGACACCATCGCTGAAGACACACGTGGCGTTCTCGGCGTAACCGGCATGGCTGCCGTCAACATCGACATCTCTCAGAAGCTGGCGAGTGCCCTGCCCCTCTACCTCGCCACAATTTTGGGTCTCAGTATCTTGCTCATGATTCTGGTCTTCCGCTCGATCGCGGTTCCGATTGTGGCCAGCCTCGGTTTCTTGATTTCGGTCTTTGCCACGCTCGGAGCAGTGACGGCGGTCTATCAGTGGGGCTGGTTCGGCACGGTGTTTGGCGTGCACGATCCGGGACCCATCATGAACTTCCTCCCGACCATTCTGATCGGCGTGCTTTTTGGCCTGGCCATGGACTACCAGCTCTTTATCGCCACCGGAATACGCGAGGCCTACGTACACGGCGAGAGTCCGCGTGCCGCCATTACTCAGGGCGTGCGTGCCGGGCGAGCCGTCGTCATTGCCGCGGCCATCATCATGATTGCGGTCTTTGGCAGCTTTGCCTTTGCCGAGTCGACGATGATCCGACCCATGGGCTTCGGCCTTGCCTTCGGGGTCCTGGTCGATGCGTTCCTGGTGCGCCTGCTTCTGGTCCCCGCGGCCCTGCGGCTCCTGGGACGCGCCGCGTGGTGGCTGCCACGCTGGCTCGACCGCTTGCTACCCGATCTCGATGTCGAGGGAGCAAAGCTGGAGAAGGGTAGGACCAAAGAGGCGTTTACTCTCGTCGCCTAGCGGGTCGCGCCTACTGAGCTGGCTGCGACTTCGCGGTCTCCGTCTGAAGGTGTTGCGCCGGGCAGAAAACCCGCGTCGCGCAAAGCTGGCAACTGCAGATTAATCCAGGGGCTAAATGCCCAGGGAGTTGCTTCAACTGCCGCCAAAAGTGCGCGGGGGTGTACCCACTCGAACTCACAGACCTCGTCTGGCTCAGGGCTGGGTTCGCCGGTGGCGAGGGCCACGAAGACCGGACAAATCTCGTATTCCACCACACCGGACGCATCCACGGCTCGATAGCGGAAGTCGGGAAGCGCCAATTTCGCGTCGGTAACCGCAAAACCAAGCTCCTGGGTCGCGCGGCGGTGCAGGGCGTCTTCGGGCGCCTCGCCCGGAGAAGGGTGCCCGCAAAATGAGTTGGTCCATACGCCCGGCCAGGTTTTCTTGGCCAAAGCCCTTCGGGTGACCAGAACCTCCCCTGCCTCATTGAACACATGACACGAGAAGGCGAGGTGAAGAGCCGTATCGGTGTTATGAACGGTGGCCTTATCGGCCGAGCCAATGGGCTGACCGTCTTCCGAAAGAAGCACCACGAACTCGGTCACGCTCGCCACGCTCCTCAGGTTTTTCTCGGTAGTCTCAGACTGTGAGTACCAGCCTAGCGACCGCTCTCTATGACGAGGTTGCACACGAAACTTCCGTCATGGTGATTCGCCGTTACTCCACATCTTTTAGCATGGCCACGCGACTCCTCGGACCGGGTGTTCGCGAGGAGGTAGAAAACATCTACGGTCTCGTGCGCGTGGCCGATGAGATCGTTGACGGCGTGGCACAGGGCGCGGGCCTCGTCCCGGCCGAAGTGCGCCGTCGCCTCGACGAGTTTGAGGCGGAGACGGAACGCGCGATGGCCAGCGGCTATTCGGCGAACCTGATTATCCATTCCTTTGCCCTCACCGCGCGCAAGACCGGAATCGGCACCGACCTCACCCGCCCCTTCTTTGCGTCCATGCGCGCAGACGTGGTCAAGAAAAAGCACACCAAGGCATCATTTGATGAGTACGTCTACGGCTCGGCCGAAGTGGTGGGGCTCATGTGCCTCAAAGCGTTTTTGGTGGATCACCCGGTGAGTGCCGCGCAGGAGAAGCGTTTCGTGGCGGGTGCCCGGGCTTTGGGTGCCGCCTTTCAAAAGGTCAACTTTCTGCGTGATTTGTCGGCCGATGCCGACGGCCTCGGTCGCGCCTACTTTCCCGGTGTCGATATTGTGAACCTCACGGATGCGGCAAAGACAGAGCTCGTGGCTGACATTGATGCCGACCTCGCGCTGTCGGGCGCAATCGTGCCCGACCTGCCAAAATCGAGCCGCCGAGCGGTGGCACTGGCACAGAGCCTCTTCGCCGAATTGAATAGACGCATTGAGAAAACACCGGCGGCGGTGCTTCGCACCACTCGAATCAGTGTTCCTAATTCGGTGAAGTCTCGCCTCCTGGTTCAAGCCCTGATGGGAAAGGTCACATGACACGCGCCATAGTTATTGGAGGCGGAATCGCGGGGCTCTCGTCGGCCGCCCTGCTCGCCCGCGATGGCTACGATGTCACGCTCCTTGAGAAAAACTCATCGGTGGGCGGTCGCGCCGGCTCGTGGGAGAAGAACGGCTTTCGTTTTGACACTGGTCCTTCCTGGTACCTCATGCCGGAGGTATTCGACCACTTTTTCCGATTGATGGGCACGACGGCAGAAGAGCACTACCAGTTGATCCGGCTCGATCCCGGTTACCGCGTTTTCTTTGAGGAAGACGTTCGTACGGGTACGCCCCCGCTCGACATTCGCGATTCACGTGAGGCCAATCTCGATCTCTTTGAGCAGCGGGAACCCGGTTCGCGTCAGAAGATGGGCGAATATCTGGACTCGGCCAAAGACACCTACGAGATGGCCAAAAGACGCTTTCTCTATACGAGTTTTGCGAAGTTTGGCCCGCTCCTGCGCGGTGACGTTCTCAAGCGCCTGCCAAAGCTACTGAGCCTGCTCCGCGTGAGCCTGGCCGACTACGCTGCCCGTTACGTGAAATCGCCGACCCTGCAGCAGGTGCTCGGCTACCCCGCCGTTTTTTTGGGCTCAAGCCCCTACATCACGCCGAGCATGTACCACCTCATGAGTTACCTCGACCTCGAAGACGGCGTGCTGTATCCCGTGGGCGGCTTTCATAAGGTCATTACCGCGATTGAGAAGGTGGCCGAGGCCGCGGGCGTGACCATCATTCGCAACGCCACGGTGACGGCAATCGAGACGGACGGCCCCGGTTCCGGCGCGCGCGTGACGGGTGTTACCTATCAGGGAGCCCGGGGCGGCAAGCCCAGGACACTATCCGCCGACGTGGTGGTTTCGTCGGCCGACCTGCATCACTCGGAGACCGAACTGCTTCCGCCGGCACAGCAGACCTACTCACAGAAGTGGTGGGACACTCGTGTGGCCGGGCCCAGTGCCGTGCTGGTCTACCTGGGCGTGAGCGGGCGCATGCCACAGCTCGACCACCACAATCTCTTCTTCACGAGCGACTGGAACGACAACTTCGGGCGAATCTTTAACGAACCGCGGTCGATTCCGGATCCCGCATCCATTTATGTGTGCCGGCCGAACACGACCGACCCCTTCGTGGCCCCGGGTTCTGACACCAATCTGTTCGTGCTCATCCCCGTTCCGGCCGACCCGAGCATTGGCAAGGGAGGAATGTCGGGAAAGGGTAGCCCTCAGGTGGAGGCTGCCGCGGACGCGGCCATTGCGCAGATAGCTCGGTGGGCGAAGGTTCCCGATCTGGCCGAGCGCATTGTGGTGCGTCGCACCATAGGCCCGGCCGACTTTGCGGGCGACCTCAACACCTGGCTGGGCACAGCACTCGGCCCCAGTCACATCTTGAAGCAGAGCGCCTTCTTCCGCGCCGGCAACAAGAGCAAAAAGGTACGCGGGCTTTACTACTCGGGCGGTTCGTCCATCCCGGGTATCGGTCTGCCCATGTGCCTGATCAGTAGTGAAATTCTGATCAAACGTCTACGCGGAGACGGGTCGACGGAACCGCTGCCCGAACCACTCTTTCCCACTGTGGACCGAACGGCCTGAGCATGACCTGGATCTACCTCGCGGCGCTCCTTTTTTCCCTGATAGGGATGGTGGTTCTTGACCGCCGTTTCACGCTGTTCTTTTGGGCTGATGCACGACGCGCCGCAATCGTACTGCCGGCGGGGGTGCTGTTCTTTCTGCTCTGGGACCTCGCGGGAATAGGTCTGGGGATATTCTTTCGCGGCCCGTCGTCGCTGGTCACGGGCATTGTTGTCGCACCCGAACTGCCCATTGAAGAGATCGCGTTCCTGACGCTGCTGTGCTACCTCACAATGAATGTGTTCGCAGGGATAACGAAGATTCTGATGCGGAGGGACCACCCGTGACGTATTTGTGGCTCAACGTGGTTTTTCTTGCTGCGGTGTTTGTTTTCTGGGCTGTTGCCATGGCCGTTCACGGGCGACGCGCTCGCCGCCGCATCGCGTCGGGTGAGGTAACCACAACCCCCCGCCCGCGTCGTCGCTTGGCTGCGCTCTTTCTCACGCTCGCGGTGCTTCTGGTGCTCACCGCAATCTTCGACAACGTCATTGTGGGGCTGGGCATCGTGGGCTACGACGAAGCCAAAATCTTAGGCGTCCTGGTGGGCGTGGCCCCCCTCGAAGACTTCGCCTATACCGTCGCGGCAGTTTTTGCGCTTCCGGCGCTCTGGATGTTGCTGCCCGCGAGGGCTCAGCGGTAATGGCCACCTCCCGGCGGAGCGGGACCTTCCGCACCCTGCTGATGTCCTCGCGCCCTCTCTCGTGGGTGAACACCGCGTTCCCGTTTGCCGTGGGCTACGTGATGACCACGCACCAGGTGGACCTCACGCTCATCATTGGGACTCTCTTCTTTCTCATCCCCTACAACGTGGCCATGTACGGCATCAACGATGTCTTTGACTACGAGTCCGACATGCGCAATCCGCGCAAGGGTGGCGTTGAAGGCGCGGTTCTGGATCGACGATTCCACCGACTCACGCTGTGGGTGGTGCTGGCCACGAACCTGCCGTTCTTGGTTTTCTTGGTGGCCGTGGGCAATCCGCTGTCTTGGCTCGTCCTCGCCGTGAGCATGTTCGCCGTGGTGGCGTACTCCGTGAAAGGCCTGCGCTTCAAGGAGGTGCCCTTCCTCGACTCACTCACGTCGAGTACGCACTTCGTGAGCCCCGCGATTTATGGACTCGTTCTTGCCGGGGCCGTGTTCACCCCGGCACTGTGGCTGATTCTCGCGGCCTATTTCTTGTGGGGTGTGGCGTCACACGCGTTCGGTGCAATCCAAGACATTCAGGCCGATCGCGAGGGCGGGCTGGCCTCGGTGGCCACCGTCATGGGCGCGCGGTTCACGGCCCGCTTTGCCCTCGTGGCGTACCTACTGGCTGGCGTTGCGCTGGTGTTCGCGGCCGTGACAGGCACGGGTGCGTGGCCAACGTTCTATGCCCCTGTTCTGGCAATTCCCTACGTGATAATGGTGTGGCCCTACCTGTCGCTGCCAGACGCCGAGTGCGAGCGTGCTCACCGCGGCTGGCGCGCCTTTCTGTGGATCAATTACGCAGCGGGCTTTGGGGTGACGATGCTCCTCATCCTGCATTGGACGGGCGCCGGAGCTTAGCGAGCCCCACCACCGGCAGGGCGACTACTTCTGGGCGTTTCGCTCGGCGTCCGAAGTGAACCTCGGCTTGATGGGAATCATGATGACCAGCCCAACCAGGAGTACGAAAACAATTGCCAAGATGCCCCAGTACTGAGCACCCAGCGTGGTGGTGAGAATCCAGAAGAGAAGCGGGGAGAGCCACACGACAAGCCGGCCGGTCGTGGCGTAGAGACCGAAGAGCTCACCCTCGTTGCGGTTGTTCGATACCCGAGCGAGGAGCGAACGACTCGCTGACTGGGTGGGGCCGACAAAGAGGCTTAAGACAAGTCCGCCGATCCAGAAAACAATGGGCCCGCCAGAGTTGAAGATGAAGACGAAGAGTCCGGCGACTATGAGGCCAATGAGAGAACCGATGATCACGGGTTTGGGCCCGACTCGGTTGTCAATGACGCCCCCGAGGAATACCCCGATGCCGCCAACGAGGTTTGCTGCAATTCCGAAGAACAAGATTTCCTCGAAACCGAACCCAAAGACAGTGCCCGCAAGAATAGCTCCCAGACTAAATACGGCAACGAGGCCGTCGCGATAAATGGCGCTGGCAAGCAGGAAGTAGAAGGTTTGGCGGTCATTGCGGAACAGTGCGCGAATATCGCGGACAAGCCTCCTGTAGGAACCGGCCACGCTCAGGCGCTGCGCACCAGGCAGCGCAGAGACTTCGGGAACAGCCGTGAGCACGGGAATGGAGAAGATGAGCGACCACAGAGCGGCAATCACGAAGATGACGCGGATATTGAGGGCCCCATCGTTGGGAATTCCAAACCAGTGGTTATCGCCCAGGGCAAAGCCGACCAGCGAGATCACGAGCACGACAATGCCACCGATATAGCCCATGCCCCAGCCGAACCCACTGACACTTCCGACGTTTTTGGGCGTGGAGACCTGCAGAAGCATGGCGTTGTAATTCACGTTGGCGAACTCGTAGAAGATGTTCGCGGTAGCGTAGAGCACAATTCCGTAAATCCAGAAAGCCTGCGAGGGTTCGATAAAGAACATGCCGAAAGTGGCGAGAATCACCACGCCGGTATTGATGCCGAGCCACATTCGACGCCGACCCATGGCGTCAGCGCGCTGCCCCAGGATGGGGGCAACGAAGATGATGATGATTCCGCCAATCCAGACAGACGCGGACAGTCCATTGGCAAGCCCATTCACAGCGGCGTCGTAGGCAACTTTGGCCGCACCCGTCTCTCCGGAGGCTTCGTAGTCGGCGACGATCTTGGGATCGATGAAGGCATCAGAGATGATGTAGCGGGCAAAGACAAACGTCGTTATGAGAACGCTGAAGGCCGACGTGCCCCAGTCCCAGAGGGCCCATGAAAAAACCTGACCGCGCTTACGTGTGGGGGCAACTGTGCTCGACATGAGAGCAACGCTACCGGGCATCCGACCTGTGGGATAGGGCGAAAACGCAGACCGCGCGTGAGTTCACCAAAAATTCTCTCCGGCACGGACATCCACGCTGATTAAGAACTTGAGTCACATTGACTCAAGTTCGACTTGACATAACATTCCGCGACTGGCAAACTTGATACATCGAGACTCAAGTCTTGAAAACGACTTAACAAGAGCCACACAGTCTCTTGGCCCGGCACCCCGGCGTCAAGGAAAACGAAGGAGATAACACATGTCACGAGCAGTAGGTATTGACCTCGGAACCACCAACTCGGTTGTTGCGGTGCTTGAGGGTGGAGAACCCACCGTCATCGCCAACGCAGAAGGATTCCGCACCACCCCCTCGGTGGTGGCGTTCACCAAAGACGGCGAAGTTCTCGTGGGAGAGCCGGCCAAGCGCCAGGCCGTCACGAACGTCGACCGCACGCTGGCTTCGGTCAAGCGCCACATGGGTACCACCCACACCGACCAGATTGATGACAAGAAGTACACGCCGCAGGAGATCTCGGCACGTATTCTCGGCAAGCTCAAGCGCGACGCTGAGCAGTACCTCGGCGACACCGTCACCGATGCGGTCATCACGGTTCCCGCATACTTCAACGACGCCGAGCGTCAGGCCACCAAGGAGGCCGGTGAGATCGCGGGCCTCAACGTGCTGCGCATCATCAACGAGCCCACCGCGGCCGCCCTGGCCTACGGCCTCGACAAGGGCAAGGAAGACGAGCTCATTTTGGTCTTTGACCTCGGTGGTGGAACATTCGACGTGTCGCTGCTCGAAGTGGGTAAGGACGACGAGTTCTCCACCATCCAGGTGCGCTCCACCTCGGGCGACAACCGCCTCGGCGGTGACGACTGGGATCAGCGCGTTGTTGAGCACCTGATCAAGAAGTTCAAAGAGACCTCGGGTGTCGATGTGAGCACCGACAAGATTGCTCTGCAGCGACTCAAGGAAGCCGCCGAGCAGGCCAAGAAGGAACTGTCGTCGTCGACAACGACGAACATCCAGCTGCCGTACCTGTCACTCACCGAGAATGGCCCCGCCAACCTCGACGAGACGCTCACGCGCGCCCAGTTCGAGTCGATGACGCAGGATCTCGTTGACCGCACCAAGAAGCCCTTCGAGGATGTTATCCGCGAAGCCGGCGTCAAGGTGGGCGACGTAGACCACGTCGTGCTCGTGGGCGGATCCACGCGTATGCCCGCTGTGGTGGAGCTCGTCAAGAGCCTCACGGGCGGCAAGGAGCCCAACAAGGGCGTGAACCCCGACGAGGTTGTTGCCGTGGGCGCAGCCCTGCAGGCCGGCGTGCTGCGCGGTGAGCGCAAGGACGTGCTTCTGATCGACGTGACCCCGCTGAGCCTCGGTATCGAGACCAAGGGTGGCATCATGACCAAGCTCATCGAGCGCAACACGGCCATTCCCACCAAGCGGTCCGAGACCTTCACCACAGCGGACGACAACCAGCCCGCCGTGTCGATT
>DBCH01000092.1:0-2520 GCA_002292955.1 Microbacteriaceae bacterium UBA963
GTTGATAGGCCGGATGTGGAAGCGGGGACTAAAGACCCGTGCAGCTGACCGGTACTAATAAGCCAATAATTTGAAATCACTACACACAATCCGTTGTAAGGCTGGGTTGTGTGGCCTGATGTTCGCGTCCACTGAGTGGTTCTCGATGTACGGTCGAGAACCTGCGCACATAGCGCACGTTTCACTTTGGTACATCAATAGTGTTTCGGCGGCCATAGCGAGAGGGAAACGCCCGGTCTCATTCCGAACCCGGAAGCTAAGACTCTCAGCGCCGATGGTACTGCAGGGGGGACCCTGTGGGAGAGTAGGACACCGCCGGACTTAATTTATAAAAGGGCCACCCGAGTAATCGGGTGGCCCTTTTGTTGTTAACGCACTATTCGGTCGTGAGAATGACCTTCGTCATCTCTTTGGCGTCAAAACCCTCATAAGCACGAACGGCGTCGTCTATCGAGATCGAGCGGGTGACAATCTGCGACGGCGAGAACTTGCCCGCCAGCACGGCGTCCATGAGTCTTTCACGATCCCGCGTGGGATTGCCCACCGAGAAGACGAGCGACAACTCCTTCTCGAACATGACGCCGTTGTTCAGAGGGAAGTCTGGTTCGAAGTGTGCACCGACGACAGAGACAACACCCTGTGGCCGAGCCAGGCCGAAAGCAGCCTGAAGTGCGTGGGGGCTACCACTGGCCTCGATAACCGCATCCGCACCCAGGCCGTGCGTCAGGTCGGCGACCAGCTGGGCGGCACCTTCCGGAGTCACCGAGCGCGCACCAAGCTTTTCGGCGAGCTCGCGGCGCACGGCAATGCCGTCCACGGCAACGACGGCCCGCGCCGGACCAACCGCGCACATGACGGCCATGAGTCCCACGGGTCCACAGCCGAGAACCACGACAACATCAGCGTTGGTTGCGCCACTGCGTTCAACAGCGGCAAACCCCGTGGGAAGGATGTCGGCGATAAAGACAGCATCATCACTCGACACCCCATCGGGCACAGCGAAGAGGGATCGATTCGCCATGGGCACACGCACGAAATCTGCCTGTCCACCGTCGAGACGCGGATACACACCCGAGTAGCCAAAGAGCGCCCGGTCATCACACTGGGTAACGCGTCCCGCGCGACAGTTGATGCACGAACCGTCTGACGTCATACTCGTGTTGACAACGCGCTGACCGATCTCCACCGCGTTCACCGCGGCGCCTCGTTCAACAACAGTGCCCACGAACTCATGACCGAGGACGGTTCCCGACTCAAAGCCGGGAGTGTGTCCGTGGTAGGGCAACAGGTCGGCACCGCAGATGGCCGAGTGCGTGACGCGCACAATGGCATCGGTGGGAGCCAGAATTGTTGGATCGGCAATAGTGTCGACCGACAGTTTCTGGGGCCCGTGCAATACGACGGCGCGCATCAGAGCTGTTCGATTTCGATAACGTAGCCATCCGGGTCCGAGATGAAGAAACGGGCGCCACCCCACGGCGGACGAAAGACCGCCGACTCAATCGTGACGCCGGCAGCGACCAGTCCCGCGTAGACGTCGTCGATGTCGGTCACCTCAATAACGAGCATGAGCGGGGGAGTGGCCGGTGTGGCCAGGGGGCTCATCGCAAAGGCGGGGAGGTCGCCGGCGGCCGGGCCGGCTTGGTTGAGAGACAGACGCATGCCGTTACGCTGCAGAATCACGTAGGGCGGCTCGTCAAAGGTGGCTTCAACATCGAAACCTAAATGCTCGGCATAGAACGCGGTCGAAACGCTGACATCTTTCGTTGTGAGGATCACACCAACGCGCGTTGCCGGAATCCGCTTTCCACTCGCCATTTTTTGCCCCGTCATTTCCTGCCTCCTCGTTGCGTGGCCAACTCAGTCATGGCGGCATCGACGCCGGCGCCCACATCCACCGTCACTCCCAAGTCGCGTAGCCCCTGACCCAGCGCGCTGAGTCCGACGACGGGATACAGCCCATTGGCGCTCGGGCCCATGTGTGCGATGCGCACCAAGTTTCCGGCACCCTGACCGCTCGAGAGCATGACACCATAGCGATTGCGCACGTGCTCGCGCACCTGAACATCGTTGACGGCATCCGGGAGTCGTATGGACGTCAAACAGTTTGCCGTGATCGCTTCGTTGGCTGGCCAGAGCTCGAGGCCCATGGCCTGCACCCCGGCCCGGGTCACCCGAGCAGATGCGGCGTGCCGAGCAATGCTGTTGTCGAGGCCCTCTTCGAGTACTTGGTCGAGGACTGATTCAACTCCGTACATGTCAGAAACCGAGGGCGTGAACGGAAAGCGCTCCTGCCCGAGCCACTTGTCGTACCAGTCGAGAATCGACAGAAAGGAATCGCGCGGGGCGTTCGGATTCGCGCGCATGTGCTTCTCAGCGCGATCCGAAATCGACATCAGGCCTATTCCGGCCGGCCCACCGAGGCACTTCTGTGCGCCGGTGACACACACGTCGAGTCCCCACTTATCTGTCTGGAACTCGAGGCCACCCACCGACGAAACGGCATCCACCAGCGTCATG
>DBCH01000092.1:2667-3045 GCA_002292955.1 Microbacteriaceae bacterium UBA963
GGGTCGACGGCCTCGTTATAGGGCACCTCAATCTCGTGCAGTTCGGCCCCAAAGCTCGTGAGCCAATAGCCCATGCCCTTGCCAAAAACGCCCTGTGCGAGGTTGAGCACTTTCATGCCGGGCGTAACCATCGATCGCGCCGCGGCCTCGAGGGCCAGGATGGCTTCACCCTGCATGATGATGATCTGATTTCTTGTGTCGAAGACCTGCGCCGCTTTCTTTTCGACTCGACGGAACGTGGCAAAGAACTCGGGGTCATAGTGGTACATGATCGGCTTACCGAGGGCGGCCTGTGTGCGCGGCGTCGCCATCACTGGCCCTGCCGAGAGCGTAAAGTCCAAGTCATAGATCATGAGGCTGAGTCCTTCGGCTTCTTTG
>DBCH01000092.1:3132-3732 GCA_002292955.1 Microbacteriaceae bacterium UBA963
TTATCGCGCCCCTCGTGTGTACGGCTCACCTAGCGCCGGAGGCACGTACGAACCGCGTGCGAAGGCAATGAGAACGACCATCACCACGATGAAGGGGAACATCTTGATCACGTCTGTGGGAAGGGTGAAGGTCGTGAGTTGGAGTACTGTTCCCAACGCGACCGTGACGCCGTAGAGGAATGAGACAAGAATCACCCACATGATTCGACCGCGCGCCAGCATCGTGACCACGATGGCGATGTAGCCCAACCCATGGGTCATGAAGGGGGTGAAGGTGCCCGCGGCAATAATCGCAAGGTACGCTCCGCCGAGGCCAGAAAATGCTCCGCCGAGTAAGACGGCTACGGAACGCGTGACGACCACATTTCCCCCAGCGGCATCGAGGGAATTGGGATTCTGGCCGGCAGCGCGAAAACGGAGCCCAACATTTGTCCGAATCATCATCCACGCCACAAGGCCGGCGAGAACGAACGCGAGGTAGAACATGGGTGACTGTGTAAACAGCGATTTGCCCACATACGGCAGTTCTGACAGAAAGGGAATGGCCAGCGTATCTTCCTGACCCAGCCGCGGGGTATCGGTGAAGTAGACGTTATACAG
>DBCH01000092.1:3922-10509 GCA_002292955.1 Microbacteriaceae bacterium UBA963
TCGATGCCCAGATTGAGCACGCCGGACTGCTCGCCAATGGTTTCACCAAATGAGGCGATCATCAGGGGGATGGTACCCGTGATGCACCCCAAGATGAAGGCGATGACAAACGGCTCCGAAAAGATGTCGGTCATGAGCTCTTTTTCCTTCCCAAGAGTTGTGCCGCCGAAGTCTTGAGCCCGGCGGGCAGATAGCTTTGTCCGAGGTCGCGACGCGTACCGATGTACTCGATGATTGACATGAAAATGAGGATGAGAGCAACGAGGACGAGGATAAAGTCTGTTGAAAGCTCACTGTCCTGAGCCGCGATTTGCCCCCCGTTGGCCACGATGGCGTAGAACGCAATGAAGGGGATTGAGCCCAAAACATTCAGGCGAGCCAAGAACACGAAGGGAATCACGGCCGCCCCGTACGCGGGATTCCAGTTCGACCGAACGTAACCCCAGAGACCGAGCATGTCCATCGCGGCCGCCAGGCCCATCAGCCCCCCACTGATAATAAAGAGGATGAGAATCATTTGTGATTTATTGATACCCACGTGCATCGCCGTCTTGGGGTTGGCCCCAAAGATATCGAGTCGCAGCCCGAAGGATGTGCGCGTCAGTACCCAGTGCAAAGCCAACACAACGACCAACGCGATGATCAGGCCCACGTGTACGCGTGTGCCCGGGATGTAGGGGAGCATGGACACGAGGGGAATGGATTGTGTCTGCGGAACAACAACGTCCGGGTCTTGGAACGGGCCGCGCACGAGCAGGTTGGCAATGCCAACCCCGATGAACGACATCATCAGGGTCGTAATGATCTCGTTCGTTTCGTAGCGTGCCTTCAGAATGGCGGGCACGATTGTCCACGCCGCACCAACAACAACACCGACGACCGTGAGAACAATCAGCGTCAGCCACCACGGCAGGATGGTGTTTAGTGTCGGGGCGAATCCGATCACGAGTACAGCGGCCAGAAGGTACTGGGCGTCATAGCCCAGGTTCCAGAGTTTGCCTCGAAACACCACGATGAGACCGGCGCCAATAAGCACGAGGGGCGCCATCATGACGAGGCTTTGCTGCCAGCCGCGCCCCATCACTCCGTAGTTGATGATGTTGCCGTAAAAAAACAGAGGGTCCTTGCCCATGGCGAGCAAAATGAGTGCCCCGGCAATAACCGCGAGCAGAACCGGCGTAATCGTCCGAATGAGAAGACTCGTCACGTCCTTGCCGGATCGCTGGGGGCGTCGCCCCGCGGTGTCCGCGGGTGTGAGGGACTCAGCGGGGATTCCATCTCCTCCAGAGACGGGCGATCCGGGCTCGACCGCAACCTTGTCAGCGCTCACTTTCCACTCTTTCTCGTTGTGACGGTGCCGTCGTTGACGATGATTTCACCAACAATTTCCGCAGTTCTTTCTCCGACGTTCGGTGTCTCACCAATCAGTCGGCCCTGTGATACAACGGCGATGCGATCGCTCAGTTCAATCAGCTCATCGAGGTCGGTTGATATCAGCAACACGGCCACACCCTCGTTGGCGAAATCGAGAATGGTCTCGCGCACACGAGCCACGGTCTTGAGGTCGAGCCCGTAGGTGGGCTTGTTGAAAATGACCAACTTGGGGTTGTGTGACAACTCTCGTGCCAGCAGGAGTTTTTGAATGTTTCCGCCGGAAAGAGTTCCCGCGCGTGTTTCTGTACTCGGCGTGCGAATGTCGAATTCCTTGATGAGCCGGCTGGATTCGTCAATCACAGCTTGGCGATTGATGCGTCCCCGATTCCAAAACGGTTTCTGGCCGACGCGCTTGAGGAGGAGGTTAAGGGAGACCGGCAGGTTGCCCACGATTCCCTCGTGCAAGCGGTCATCGGTGACGTAGCGCAGCCCCATGCCCTGTCGAGCCCTCACATCGAGGTGCGTCACATCGATGTCACCGAGGTGAACCGACCCGCTCTGCAGTTTGCGCTGGCCCGCCAAAACTTCTGCGAGAGTGCTCTGCCCGTGTCCGTCGATTCCGGCGATGCCGAGAATTTCACCGGCGTGAATATCGATGTTGATGTCGAAGATTCCGCGCGTTCCGTCGTTGGGGGAGCAGGCCACGTTCGAAACCGACAACACGGTTGTTTCCGACACTGCTCCGGCTTTGCGCGCCTGCCTGGTCACCGTTGCTGCGCCGGCAAGCTCTTCAATCGTTTTTCGGTTACTCGCAGAGGCTTGGTCATCACCGAACATGGCCGTCAGCACGGTGTTCTTGAGGGCCTCCTCGTTCATCGTGGCGAGTTCGTCGGCGGGCACGTGCTTGACCATGCGCCCCTTGCGCAAAACGCTGATCTCGTCTCCGATGGCGTACGCCTCACGAAGTTTGTGCGTGATAAAGATCACGGCGAGCCCTTCGTTGCGCAGTTTTACCACGCTCGCGAGAAGTGACTCTATTGCTTGCGGTGTCAACATCGACGTGGGTTCGTCAAGGATGAGGACGCGCGAGCCCTGCCACAGGGCTTTGATTATTTCTACCTGCTGTTGCTGGCCGAGTCCCAGGTTACGCGCCTTGGTTTCTGGATCGATCTCGGCACCGAGAAGAGCTGAGAGATCCCGAAGCTTCGAGCGCGCTCCCTTTTTGTCGAGCATCACTCGCTGAGTGTCGACCAGCATGAGGTTTTCTAGGACCGTCATTGAGCTGATCAGTGTTGAATGCTGATACACGACGCCGATTCCGAATTTCATCGCCGCACGCGTGGAGGCAATGCGAGCGACTTTTTCGTCAATCTCGATGTGCCCGGAATCGGGCTGTTGCATGCCGGCCAGAATGCTAATCAGTGTTGATTTGCCGGCACCATTTTCGCCGAGGAGGCAGTGCACAAGACCCTGTCGAACATTCAGGGAAACATCATCGTTGGCAATGACTCCTGGGAACGATTTCGTGACGTTCCTGATACCCACAATGACCGGGTGTTCGGTTTCTTTTGTCGCCATCTGAGACGATCTCCACTCTGAGACGCTGATCGGTGAATAGGAGTGTGGGGCGCGATGCCAGCCCTTCAGGTTGCATCGCGCCCCACATCTAGCAGTTCCTAAGCGCTAGTATCAGCGCGCAGCGATTGCGGCGTCAACCTCATCCTTGGTGGTGAGCTTGACAACCGTGATGGAGCCGTCCGTGATTCCTGCCGCTGCAGCGTCAGCTGCCGACTTGGCTTCGGGAGAGAGCTTTCCGGTGTCCATCAGTTCGATTCCGCCGTTGGCAACATCGAGTGTGTAGTTCTGGGTACCGAACTTGCACGCGTTGATGTCGTCGATGGCCAGCTTGTAGGCGTCACCAAAGTTCCAGAGAACTGAGGTAGCAGTGACACCCTTGGGGTCGATCTCTGACACGTCACCAATGGTGGCGATGTAAGTGACCGGGGTGCTGGCTGTTTCAACGGCCTGCAGGTAACCCTGCGTAGCACCGTCGCCCATGCCGAACACAACGTCGGCACCAGCGGCAATAACCTGCTGAGCAACGCGCTCTCCACCTGCGGAGTCGCCGTACTCTGCCGGGCCAATGATGGCAAACACGATGTTGAGTTCAGGGTTCACACTGTAAGCGCCCTGTACGAATCCACCAGACATGGTGAACCAGTTCAGGTCTTCAGCCGAAGCCACAATTCCCAGCGTGCCCGTCTTTGTCATGTTTGCTGCAGCAACACCAGCGAGATATCCGCCCTGCTGTGCTTCAAACGTAACGTTTGCGAACTTGTTGGGGACGAGGGTTTCGTAGTCGACGCCCAGAACGGGGGTTCCGGTGGTCTCAGCGACGCGCTGAGCTGCCTCAGCAAATCCGCTTGCGTGAGAGATAACCAACTGGTTGCCCTTGTCGACAACCTGCGTCAGGATGCTTTCGGCATTGTCGTATCCGACACCGCTGTTGACATCGGCTTTGATGCCCAGGGCCTCGGCCGTTTCAGTGGCACCGAAGATGCCCATTTGGTTCCAACCGTGGTCGGCTTCCGTTTCAGGCGTGACAACGGCGAATTGGGAGACGGGTTCCGCAGTACAGTCGCCCGCGCCGGATCCACCATCGGATCGCGCGCAGCCGGCCAGCGCTAAGAGCGAAACCGCAACACCAACGGCAATACCCGTTTGGGCAAGGCGTCGGCGCACGATACTTTCTTGTGTGCTTGACATGTTTTCCTATTCCGTTTCTCTCGGTGACTGAGGTGAAGTTACCTCAGTCGCAAACTACTTTTTATTACATACTGCATGTTGTACATCAATATATAATAATTTGGGGCGAAGTCAAGAGATGCACCAATTCGTTATGTGAAGGTAATCAACTCGATGTTCAGCAACGACACGATCGCGCTATTAGCATAAATGTCCCGTGACCGAGGGTGAGCCAGTGCGCAAGAGCGGACGGCGGCCAACGATCCACGTGGCCAGGATTCAGGTGGTTACGGTGCGAGAGTTTGGCGGGGGTTAGGTGAGATCGATCTCACGTGAGGCGATGGCGTCGGCGATGTCCAACGCCGCCTGAGAAACCTTTGCCCGGATCGACTGACGAGCATCTTCGTCAACATGGAAAGTCGGCGCCGCGACTGAGACCGAGGCGATAACTCTGTTGCTCACGACTATGGGGGCCGCCACAGCCCACACCCCTTTGTCAACCTCAGATTCGCTTTCGGCGAAGTTCTCTTTTCGGATTTTCTCGAGCGCGATGATCAAATCCGTGCTCTCCTGGGCCGATAGCGCTGGTCGAATCTTGGCAATCAGTGATTGTTGCTTTCGTTTTGGGGTCGTTGCCAGAAGCATCTTGGCCACGGCACCGCGGTGGAGAGGCATGATGTAGCCCGGCTGAAAAGATATCGACAGGCTCTTGTCCGGTTCGGCTACCGCCACACAGACGACGGCATCTTGAAGTCGTTTGACCACGAGGGCTGTTTCGTGAGTTTCTTCCATCAGATGTTCGAGAATCGGCTTCGACACAGCGGCCAAGTCAAGCGATTTTTCCGAAGCATTTGCCAGGCGAATAATCTGCGGTGAGAGCACGTAGACGCCACGCGAGCGTTCTTCGATAAGGTACATCTCTCTGAGAAGAGCCATGTAGCGGTACGCACTGGGAATGGAGATCGAGTGAAGCCGAGCAACCTCATCGATAGTCGTTTGGGGGCGACTTTCCGAGAACTGTAAGAGGATTTGCAGGACACGCCGAGCGCTATCAACGCCGCGGGTGGGCTGCGCACTCGTTGCCATGCTTCGCTACTTCCTCAACAGGAGAAGCCGGAAAGGCCCTCTATGGAGGATATAACAAACCTCTACATCATCAGAACGATGCGAACGGCGCAGGAGCGAACTCGGTTCGAGTCGTGGCGCGGTGAAGATGGTTATCCCGTCGTTTCGAAGTGAGCAACAAACCTGTTTTGTTCCACGATGTGATCGGCATAGGTGCTCAAGAATTCTTCACGACTCAGTGCCTTCGTGACAGGCGTGTCAAGAGCGTAAACCCAGAAGTAGTAGTGGTGCTGTCCGTGTCCGGGGGGTGGCTTCGGACCGCTGTAGGCGGGTGAGCCAATGCCGTTGGGTCCCGTTGTAAACGATGCCAGGTTGGTCGAATCAATCCGCGTCGTCGACGTCGGGATGTTGTACAGGGTCCAGTGCGTAAAGCCGTGTGGCAGTGGCGCATCCGGGTCGTGCAGGATGATGGCTAATTCGACCGCATCAGAGGGAACGCCGGAGATGTCAATGGTCGGAATGTGATTATCGCCATCTTGGACATATGTGGAGGCGATGGTGGAGTGCGCGGCGATGTCTGGGGACGAAATTGTCAAATTGCGGATGTTGAGCGGCATTGATTCTCCTTATTTTCGTTGAATGAAGTGGTGGCGGTTACAAGGACGGGATAAGTTCTCTCTCGGGCGATAGCTCTAGCGCTGTGGGTGACTCGTGACGCGTTCGATGAGTTCCGTAATGATGGAAGCGATCGCGCGCGGCTGTTCTTCGGGCACATAGTGATCAGCGTCCGGCACAACGACGTAGTTAAGGTCGGGACGCAGTGCCTGCGTCGCTGAGAACGCCTGTTCGCTTACCAAGGTGCTCAGTTCGCCTCGCACCATTACGGTGGGTACCGTGAT
Organism: Microbacteriaceae bacterium UBA963; assembly: GCA_002292955.1. Classification (GTDB taxonomy): domain Bacteria; phylum Actinomycetota; class Actinomycetes; order Actinomycetales; family Microbacteriaceae; genus UBA963. The sequence continues at coordinate 10,006 of DBCH01000092.1, forward strand.
GGCAGCCACGTCCTGCGACAAATCCGCGCGTAATCCTTCAACGGTCTGGCGCATTGCGTCGGCGTCGGCCAGGGCCCGGAACTTTCCCTCGGAGAATTCGTAGCCAAACTCGGCACGTCGCACAACGGCGGAGCCGGGCATGAGCGGGTAACGATCCTGGATGTACGCTTCAACGTCGGCAAGACTTTCGAATGCGCGATCCCCGCCCAGAACGCGATCTTCGAGTCGATCAAGAACCGCGGCCTCGATAAAGGGACAAAAATCAATCGCCACGATGCCGGCAAACAACTCGGGAAATTGTGCTGCGGCCGTGAGTGAGTTGCGCGCGCCCAAGGAGTGACCAACCAGGAACACGGGCACGGTGTCATTTACGGTTTGTCGCAACGACACAATATCTTGCGCATAGTCGACCGCTCGATACGAATTCCCCGTCTCTCGCGAACTTCGACCGTGGCCACGCTGATCAACCGCGAGCTTCGCCCAACCCTCCGGAAGCGCGCGAAT
>DBCH01000092.1:10576-16897 GCA_002292955.1 Microbacteriaceae bacterium UBA963
AGGGCTCGTCCCCCCGGAGGCGTCAACAAACATCGACATTCCCGAAAGCTGTCGGAATTCGCTCACCATAGGGGGCAACTGTCAGACCGTCACGAACTCACATCACATGTGTTTCTAGATTTGATTGGCACTGAGAGGGGCCGGGAGAGCTTTGCGAACCGCAATGAACTGCTTGATGATCTCGCCACGCTTGGCGGCAACATCTCCCTCGCCATACTCGAAGACTCCACCGGACGTCTTCATGCCGAGCTTGCCTTGGGCAACGAGGTTCGTTGCAAACTCGGAAACGTCTGCGCGGTTTGAGAGGTCGGCGTTCAGGTAGGTTGCCACGCTTGAGTAAATGTCCAAGCCGGCCATATCGAGCAGGCGCATGGGGCCCACCACGGCTAGCTTGTAGCCAATTCCCCAGCGCACGCAGATATCCAGATCCTTTTGCGAGATTATTCCTTCATCGACGAGTGCCAGGCATTCACGAAGAATGGCGTAGAGCACGCGGTTTTCTACAAACCCTGGCTTCTCTTTTTCGAGAACAGCCTCGTAGCCGAAGCCGTGCACCATCTCGACGAGTTCCGCAACGAACTTCTTGTCGGTGGCCTTGCCGGGGATGACCTCAATCATGGGGATGACATGAGGGGGGTTCGACCAGTGCATGCCGATGAACCGACCGGGGTGCGTGAGTGCCTCGGCGATGTCGGTCACCGGGATACCCGACGTGTTCGTGGCAATGATGACATCATCGCCAATGTTTTTTTCGACTTCGGCTAGCACCGTCTGTTTAAGGTCGAGTTTTTCGGGGATAGCTTCGACCACGAAGTTGGTTCCCGCGAGCGATTCGGCGAGGTCTGTATGGAACGAGATCGAACCACCGTCGGCCTTGGTACCGCCGAGCTGTTCAAGCACCCCCTCCGCCATGGTGCTCATGGTACGGGCCATCTCCAGGGCGGGCTCAGAGATGTCGTAAACGCGAACGGTAGAACCCGCGCGGGCGAAAACGGCGGCGATGCCGGGGCCCATGGTTCCAGAGCCGACAACGGTGACGATCTGGGGAACAGACATTGATTCTTCTCCTTGATGTGAATAGTGAAAGGGTCAAGCGTTTATTACATCGGGTCCGGAGTACGACCTTCGAGAACCGCAAGCTTGCGGTTGAAGTACCACCAGAAGTTGTTGCGAGCGCGGTCGGGGTAGATATCGATGCGCTTGGTCAGGATTTCTTGATGATCGGGTGCGTCATACTTCCAGCCGGTGCTGGCAATGGCAACCTGCATTTTTGCTGCCTTTTCAAGAAAGATGCCGCAGAGCGTGGCATCTCGAACGGACGAACCCACGAACGAGGCCCCGTGGTTTCGCAAGAAAACGGCATCAGAGGGTCCCATCGCTTGCGCGTGTGACTTGCCCAGGTCTTGGGTGTCAATCAAGTTGCTTGTGAGCGTGAAGTGGGGGACACCCGTCTCTTCAAACCACACACCCTCATTGCTATAGGCGCCCAACTTCTGGCCGGTCGCCGAAAAAATGATTGAGTTGAAGGGGTGAGAATGGCCAACCACGTTGATGTCCGGCCGGGCCAGCATGAGTTCGGTGTGAAGCGGCCATTCCAAGTGGCGGAGTCCGGTTCCTTCAAGAATTTCGCCGTCGAAGTCAATGAGAATGAAATCCTTTTCCGTCACCTCTTCAAAACCAAGGTTTCCCCTCTTGAGCCAAATTCCGCGTCCCTGGGGGTCACGGAAAGACAAGTGCCCCATCGACATGTCTCCGTGGCCTTCCATCTCGAGAATCCTGTGAGCGCGCGCAAGGTCGTCGAGGACCTCGGCCACCTCCGGCGAGGGATTGATTGGCTTCGGATCGGTCATCTTCTACGCACCTTTGTTCGACGGGTCAGACTCACGCGAAATGGCTTCTTGGACTTCTTGGGCGGTCAAGCCACCAACCCTGTGGAAGGGACGCGGTCCAGAAGACACCGCAACGCAAATGACAAATTCGTCAGCACGCGGCGCATCAGGAATGCAAAACTCAATGGCGTCGTAGTGCGACCGAACGTACACCTCGTCCTTATACGCCAGGGGGATGTCCATCGCTGTGCCCGCAGACCCGATCTTGGAGGCAGATGAAATCCACGCACGTCCTCCGCCAACCTGGTTACGGAAGGCATCACCGAAAATCGTGGTGATGCAGGCCACGGCGTGCTCTTGTTCACCATCAAGACCGACAATGCCCCCCTTTCCGTAGCCCTCGACGGGTCGACCTCCCAAGAGAGCCACAGCACGACGACCTATTTCGTCTCCGAGAAGATTGCTGGGATTGGTCAGGGACGAGAGGTCTTGCTGAAAGTTCTTACCGGCAAAGGGATTCTTGACCACGGCACCAACGGCCGCCTTCAGCAGAGGCGTATCGAGCCGCTTGCCACCAACCGCAAGTGTCTCGTTGACAACCGCGTGCCACGCCCGAATCTCGAAAAAGTCTTCCAATTTGTCAGTCATTTTTTGTGAGCGAGCCTTCCTTGGGAATCGTGGGATCATAAATTGCCGTCTCCAGCATTTCTTGGGTGAACTGGTTGCCCTTGGCCATGCTTCGGGTTTCCGCAAAGTAGGCGGAGCGCGCCTGACAGCGATCCGTAATTCCCCGTTCGGCTTTTTCCCACTCAACCAGAGAGGCTGACATATCGCCAGAGGCGTCGATTGTGGCAGCGACTCCGAGGGTGAATGCATTGATCATTGCGGTACCCGCTCCCTGGGCGAGCGCCGGACACATGGCGTGAGCTGCGTCGCCGATGAGCGCAACGCGACCGTTCGACCAGTTCTTCAAAACATTTGTCTGGTAACCGTCGTACCGACCGTGAATCTTGGCAGCAGGTTCGAGAATGGGCGCCAAGTGTGGAAAGTTCTCCGTCCACACCTTGAGGTCGATAGGAACCGCGGATCCTTCTTTGTCGTCCTTGGGCGCCATCAGGGCGATGTATAGTTCGTCGTCGTTGCAGGGAACATAGAGGATTCGCAACACACGCGGCTCGAGGTTCCAAAAGTCGATAACGTTATCCCATTCGCCCGGGCCGAGTTGTTCTTTGTTTCGGGGCACGAGTAGGCGTGTGATGCCATCGCGAGACTTGGTGCGCTCTTGGTCGAAACCAATGGAGTCGCGCACCTTGGACTGAACTCCGTCTGCACCAATAACAAGATCTGCTGAGCGTGTTTCTCCCGAGGCTAGCGTGACCGCTCCAGCCGGGTCGGCTGAGACAACCTCAGAGTCGACAATGATCTCGACGCCTGCCGTCATCGCACCGCGGGTGAGGACTTCGTGGAGATCTTGACGCGTCATCGAGCGCCACGGCAAGCCACCGAAGTCTTCTTTCGAAACCACGACATTATTCATGCGCGTCTCGTACCAGGGCGGCACCATGGACACGGCTTCCAGCGCCTCGAGGATCCCAAACGCCCTGAGTACCTGGAGGCTGTTATTCCATAAGACGATGCCGGCCCCGAGTGCCCGCAGTTCGGCAGATTTCTCGTGGATTGTCACAGACCATCCCTGTTGCGCGAGCCCGATGGCTGCGGTGAGGCCAGCAAAGCCGGCTCCAGCAATCTCGGCGTGTCGACCTGAACCCATGATGATGCGTCAACTCTCTAGTCACGTGGAGCAAAAACTGGAAAAAACCGGTGTGGAAGGTGCGATTATTCTGTAATCATAAGTGCGTTGTTTGCATAATGCAATAGTAACATTTTATCAGGTGAGAAAATGGAACATCTTGACGCACAAATAAGCGCCCGTTCCACCCTGATCCTGAAACGGGCGCCGCTGACAACAGAGGGCTAGTGGCGCGTGTGTCCTCCGTCGACCACGAGCAACGAACCGGTAACCCATCGAGCCTCCTCAGTGGTGAGGAATGCGACGGCTGGGGCGATGTCTTCCGGTTGGCCTTTTCGGTCGATGGCCTGCATGGGAACCACGTAGCCAAAGCCTTCGTTGTGCGGGCTCTCTTTGACTCCGTCACTTTCGGTTAACCCGGGAGCCACCGCGTTGACCGTGATTCCGAACTGCCCCACTTCCGATGCAAGTGCACGGGTGAAACCAATCACGGCACCCTTCGAGGCGACGTAGTGAGCGAGGTTAGGGGTCCCCGCGACAAACACATTCGAGGCGATGTTGACAATTCGTCCGTAGCCGGCATCCTTCATGACGTCTCCGACTGCGCGACACATCAGGAAGAGGCCATCCACGTTGACGGCCATGACACGACGCCACTCAGTGAAAGTGAGGTCGGACCACGGCACGAATGGCACAATGGCCGCATCGTTGACGAGGATATCAATGCGGCCGTACTTCTCCATCACGGTAGCAACGAGGGCAGCCACGTCCGCTTCCTGGCTGATGTCGACCTTCACCGCGAGGCCGCCCAGCTCGGCGGCCGTCGCCTGAGCCTTTTTCTCGTTGAGGTCTGCGATGACGACCGTTACACCGTTCGCGGCAATTCGGGTGGCGATTGCTTTGCCGATTCCCTGAGCGGAACCGGTGATAATTGCAACTTGCTTGTCTGACTTGGCCATGTGGACGAGCTCCTTAGTGTGGGTATGGCGTTCAATGTGTGCGCTGTGATCGGGGATTAGCCACCGTAGGAAGCGGGTGCTTTCTTCCAGTCGACAAATGGCACCATGTCGTGCGACGGAAAGAGTTCGGCGTCGTGCACTTTGGCGAGGTACTTGAGTCGGCGAATCGATTCAACCGACGCCACCGGGTCAAGGTGGAAGCCGGCAATGACCTCTTTTTCCAAACTCTCATTGGTGTAGGCGGCATCCCCGGCAAACAGCAGAGACTTCGACTTCTTCATCTCAACAAGCATCGAGTAGTGACCGGCCGTGTGCCCAGGCGTTTCAAAGAGGCGAATGCCTGGCAGGAGCTCGTAATCGTCTCCGGAGATCACTTTGTATTTTGCCGTGCTGTCAAAGGAGGTGTCGGAGTAGCCCAGGCGCTCAAAGGGCTCGGGAGCGCGAAGGTGCCGAATCTCCTCTTTGTGGACAATTGTTGTCGCGTGCGCGAAGTGTTTATTTCCTCCGACGTGATCGAAGTGGAAGTGAGAATTGATAACGATGTCGACGTCGCTTGGCGACACGCCCGCGAGCTTGAGTGCACCGACCATGTTCTGGTCTTCTGTTTGCTCGGGCAATTCAAAGGGGAGCACCTTCTGAACGTGCTCCAGATCGAAACCCGTGTCATAGAGAATGACCGCATCCTTGTGCTTAATCAGCACACTGTAGACCGGGAAGCGAACGGGTGTTCCGATGTCGAAGTGCCACAACACCTGCGAACGATCGATGACCAAACTACCGTGATCGAGAAGGTAAACCTTTGGGTCGGTCATGTCGGTCCTCTTTTCATGAGTGAATGCACGTCGTGTCGTGCCTCCGGTTGGTGAGTATGACCTCGCCATCGCGCTCCGGCCGTGAATGCATTTGCTAAGTTATTACATTCACGAAATTCATATTTAGTATCTGAGAAATACGTCGCTCATGTCAAGGACCGATTGTCGCGCACGTTCTACTCGTATGGCACCCAGACATAGCAGTGGTCCAGCATGGGCGATTTCTCGAAATCTCCGATGCACCACATGTCTTTGTGACGATCGATTGATCCGTCCTTATACGACACCCGGCAAATCGTGCGAAAAACAGTGGGGTAGCCCTTGTCCGTGAGTAGATGGCTGCGCGGGTCTCCGCAGGAGGGTACGCCCACGATGTTTGAGACCTGTGCGTCGCGCGCGCTCATTTCCTGAATTTCTTTGAGGGCCTGGGCATTTAGTGGGTCCGGTGCACAGGCGCTCAATGCTGTCGTTGCTGCAACGAGCAGGAGCAGGAGGAACCGACGAGTCATGTCGGTGACCATAACACGGTATGTGGGAGAGTAGAAGATAAAGGGCACGACATCGTTGACGGACGGATTTCAGCATGAGCGACCGCGAGCAGCGCGACGATTCCTCGAGTGACGATGCGGAGCGACCAGGCAGGGGCGATGATCGCCGACCGTCGTCGGATTCCCCGCGCTCATCTCGCCCTCGATCGGACCGTCCGGAGCGCGCGTCTGGCGCCCCCCGTGGAGATCGTTTAGCCGGCGGTCCCCGCCGCGACGGGCCTGCGTCTGGCCGACCGCGACGCGACAGTGATGCGCGCCCGCCGCGCACCGGCGGAGATCGGCCATACTCTCCGCGTCCGGCCCGTGATGGCGACCGCCCGGATCGCCCGCGCCGTGACGGCGATCGCCCTTATTCTCCGCGTCCTGCGCGTGATGGCGATTCGCGCCCACCACGAAGTAATGGCGACCGCCCATACTCGCCGC
>DBCH01000135.1:0-1421 GCA_002292955.1 Microbacteriaceae bacterium UBA963
TCGACACCGCGGTGACCAAGCTGTTTCCGGCGAGCGACTTGACCGACTCCACGGTGAGCACCGCCGTGAGCTCATCTCCGGCCACGATGGGTCGGGTGAAGGTGAAGTCCTGGCTGCCGTGCACCACTCGAGAGAAATCGATGTTGGCGCCGGGCATGTCGAGCAACTGCGCCAGTGTTTTCTCCTGAACCACGACGGCAAAGGTGGGCGGCGCCACGACATCGGAGTAACCTGCGGCGCGCGCGGCCTCAACATCTGAGTGAATGGCGTTCGTTGCCATGACAGCACGGGCAAACTCGCGAACCTTTTCGCGACCCACCAGATAGGGCGCCGTTGGTTCGCACGAACGACCAACAATGTCGGGGTTTACTGCCACGGCATCATTCTACTGACGACACCGGAACCAGCAGTGTGGTCGTCTGACGCTCTGAGGTAGCGCCCGTGGGCAGGGTCATGGCAAGCGAGACACCCACCTCGACGGGCTGGTACGTCACGTTTGTGGCCAAGTTTTCGATGAGGATCGTGCCGAGGCCCGGCGTGACATCGGTGTCAATCGTTGAGCCGTCATTGGTCAACGTGAGCTCGACCTCATGATTGCTCAGCAGGGAAAGCGTCACGGTCATGGCGTGAGCCCGGCCGTGCTTGATGGAGTTTGTGGCAAACTCGCTCGCGATGTCACGGATTGCGCGCATGACCACACGATCCTTTTCGATTACGGCACGTGTCGTTCCCGAGTAAGACGTTCGGATCTCGAGAACACCCGTCCATCGATCGACGAGTTCCGCAAAAACATGGTGCAAGGTTTGGGGTCCTCCGGTGGCTTGCAGCCGGTTCACGCTGTCGTCAAGAATGGTGCGAATCTCATCGATTGCCGCACCGGTATCTCCACCGGCTTCAATCACCTGCTTGAGGCGAAACGCCGAGGCCAGCAGCGTGCCCTGAATATCGCGGTGCAGCGCGGTGGAGAGTTCCTGCTGCTCCTGCCAGACAAGCGCGTTGGCCCGAGCCAGTTCCCAGCGCAATTGCTTGTTCACGCGTTCGGAATCACGCAGGATCTGCTGACGCGCGGCATGGATTCCCGCTGGGAGCACCACCAGCCAACAGATCACGGGGCTCAGTGCCGTCGTGTAAAAAATGTTGGACCACGAAAAACCGCTCGCCCACACGTTGAGCAGCAGGAACGCCGAACCGAGCGTGACGCCGAGAGCCAGAAAGGTCAACGTCATCAGCACAACGCGGGTTGCGAGGTGAATGCGTGCGTAACGACGCCGGGAGTCGAGCCAACCGAAGCCCAAGCAAACAAAAATCGACGCGGCCATCACCGCAGTCGACAGTGTGCCGAGCCACGGACCGAGACCGAAAAACAGAGGCGGAGCTGCCAGGAGCACGGCAAACACGCTCGTAACCAGAGGGCGATAGGG
>DBCH01000135.1:1511-3233 GCA_002292955.1 Microbacteriaceae bacterium UBA963
AAGTTCCGGGGATTCTCGTGCAGGTCGTGACTGAGTGGTCGGATAACGCCATCTGCTAAACCAATCAGCGTGTCGACAACCTCTTGGGCGCTGGCGTGTTTGCGATGCGGTCTCAAGACGGCCCGGATCGCCTCGTCGACCGTTTCGCGAACACCGCGCAACAACTCCGCTCGAACTGCCGCGCGTTCGGCCACACTTCGGGCGAGAAGGTTTCGTAACCGGCCGTCTTGCCTCTGCAGCGTTTGCATCTCGGCCCGATACAACTTGGCATCGTTCACCACGATTGACGCAAGTGCAAACAATGCGAGACCGGTGGTGAATCCGGCTGCGAGTCGAAACACGAGCAGATGGTCGACGGCGAGGTCATCCCACACGGCGAGTCGTTGAACGACAAGCGCCCTACCCGCTTCAATCACTCCGAACGAGAGAAAGACGAGGACTGTGCGCACCCAGCCCGTGGGGACCGCGCGAAACAGCAGACCGAGAAGCATGAAGACGCCCATTGCCACAACAAATGATCGCGTGGCGACAAGAAGCCAGGGCAACCAGTCGGCCGCCGTGCGATCAACGTCAGCCAGCGCCGTGCCCACGCTCAGGGGAACGAGAACCATGAGGCCCACTTGCCACGAGAACGCGTAGGGTCCCGAGTATCGCTGAAGAGTACTCAACACAGAGTTCTTCGAGTCCGTGGCCATGCACCTACGATATTGCCCCACCGCGAAAAAGGCTCACCCGTCTCGCGCGACCGGACAAGGCGAAAGCCCCGGACGAGGCCGGGGCTTTCGCTAAATCGGCTCAGCCGATCAAAAAATTGTGCCTACTGGCAGCTGTCACACTGCAGCAGATCCATTGGGTCAACGGGAACTGCGTAACCACCTACGTTGTCGTTGCTGTCGAATTCCATGATGCCTCCTGCTAAATCTGGTGTCGAGATCCGGGTTTTCCGGTTTCTCTTCCGCATCTTTGCGGTGGAGTTCCACTATATACCGGGAATGACACCCGTGTCATTCCACTACATCTAGTGTTTTTCATTGTTTTGGGAGGAAACCTCCACCACGCGGTCAGTTTTCCGTGAAAAATCGCGGAAAACCGCGGCCAAAAAATTTTGTGAGAATTTGTCGGTTCGGCGTGTCGCAAACAGGCAAAATTTTCTCGCGCGTTCGCCACGCGTGGGGCAGACTAAGGACGACGTGCGAGGAGCCCCATGAACGAAGTTCGCCCCAAGGGTGGTCGAATGCCGGCTGAATGGGACGCCCACGACCGGACCTGGATGGCGTGGCCCGCCAACGGCTACACGCTCGGCGAAACCGCCCGTGAGGCGCGCGAGGCGCGCACCGCCTGGGCTGCGGTGGCCAATGCGATCGTGCCGTTCGAACCGGTCACGATGGTTGTGCCCAAGTCAGACGTGGAGATTGCGCTCGAGTTTCTGGATGAACGCGTCAACATTCTCACGGCGAAACTCGACGACGCCTGGATGCGTGACATCGGCCCGACGTTTGTGCGCACGCCCGGCAAGACAGTGAGTGCCGTCAACTGGGTCTTCAACGGCTGGGGTTCGCAAGATTGGGCCTCGTGGAGCAATGACAATCTCATTGCCACCAAGCTGGCCAAGGCAACGGGCGTTGACGTCATCGCCTCGCCCCTCGTGAACGAGGGCGGCGGCATTCACGTTAACGGGGCCGGCACGATACTGCTCACCGAAACCGTGCAACTCGATCCGGG
>DBCH01000109.1:0-568 GCA_002292955.1 Microbacteriaceae bacterium UBA963
CACGCTATCTCTCGTGAGCGAGCGGGAACCGCGCCAAGGCGCCTGCCCGGGCTAAACCGCGAGCGAGGAGCCACGCCAGAACGCCGGCAATAACGATGCCGGAAATCACAGCGGAGACGGAATAAACGGCAATGACCATGGGTACGACGCCCGCGTAGTAGAGGGGGATCGTAATCAGGATGTTGGCCACACCCGACAGAGCACCCGCCACGATTGCCACGTAGACCCGTGACGACGCGTAGGCAAAAAGGGCGATGCCAATCTCGGCACCCACTCCCTGAACCAGAGCAAAGATGATGCTGCCCGAGCCCCAGGCGTTACCCAGCAGCGCCTCGACCACTCCCGCTATGATCGACGTGAAGATTGCCGCTCCGGGTCGTCGGATGATGAGACCACCCAAGACACCGGCAAAGAGCCAGCCGCCCGCGGTGAGGCCTTCGAGCCCGGGCGTAACTCCGAGAATCACTGCAAGCGGCTGGTAGGCGAGCGCCCACAGCCAGAAGATCAGACCAGACGCCACACCGAGGACGGCCGCCACCACGATGTCGACGACGCGCCATCGAAAAAG
>DBCH01000109.1:640-2763 GCA_002292955.1 Microbacteriaceae bacterium UBA963
GTTTGCACTGTGCGTGCCCCTTTCGTGGAAGGTGCACGGGTTATCTCTCGAGATGCCTCCCTGCGCTGGCATGATCCAGATCAGGTTCGACGGTCGAACGTTATAGGAACGTTCCTCTCAGCCCGGTTCACCGGACTCCCGTGTTTTGTTAATGTTACCGCGCTTACCCATCAGTGTGGCCGGTGTCACAAAACCCGGTCCAAACTTGGATGTGACGCGGTCAACGGCCTCTTCTGCCTTACGCCAGGTTTCGTTGTCGTCCTCCCACAACCCCACGGTGTCCAGCTCCGGTTGCACCAGCGACTGCGCTCGCACGCCCGCGAGACGCACGGGTCGGTTGGCTAGGTCGAGTTCAAGCTCGTCAAAGAGGGCGCAGACCGTGGCGTAGATCTCTCGACCCACGTCGGTGGGCTCGGGCAGCGTGCGACTCCTCGTAATGGACTGAAAATCCGCGAACGTGATTTTGAGGGCCACGGTCTTGCCGCGAAGCCCCGCAGCCCGCAGGGTGCGCGCCACCCGCTCGGACTGGTCGAGAAACGCGGCCACCACGGCGTCGCGCCGGGTGAGGTCTGTGGCAAACGTCTGCTCGCGCCCCACGCTCTTCTCCCGACGTTCCGGCACCACCGTGCGCGGGTCTCTGCCCCATGAGAGTTCGTGCAGGTGATGTCCCACCGCATCGCCCAGCGCCGCCACGAGGCTCGTGAGCGGAGTGTCGGCCACATCCCCCACGGTGTGCAAACCGCGCCGCTCGAGAACCTTGGCCGTCTGCGCACCCACACCCCAGAGTTTGCGGATGGGTAGCGGGTGCAGAAAGCTGAGCGTCTCTTCGTGCGGTACGACCAACAGTCCATTGGGCTTACTCATGTCGGAGGCAATCTTGGCCACAAACTTTGTGCTGGCCACACCCACCGAACACGTGAGGCCGGTGCGCCGCAATACCTCGGCGCGAATCAGGGCGCCAATCTTGGGGGGCTCTCCATAGAGTCGCCTCGCACCCGTGACGTCGATGAACGCCTCATCAATGCTGAGCGCCTCAACCAGCGGCGAGTACTCGGAGAAGATCTGCATCACCTCGCGCGAGTAGCGCGTGTAGAGGGCACGATGCGGCTCGAGCACAATGAGGCCGGGCACGGCTCTCTTGGCAAACGCCAGCGGCATGGCGCTGTGCACACCCAGGGCACGTGCCTCGTAGGTGGCACTCGTGACCACAGAGCGCGCCGAGTCATGTGCGACCACCGCGGGCTTGCCGCGAAGTTCCGGGCGTTCGAGCAGTTCGACCGACGCGAAGAACGCATCCATGTCGACGTGCAGAATGCCCCTCACCTGGCTAGATTACGGCGCGCACCGCCGCCACGATGTCGTCGACATGCTGAGGGTTCACCAGCACGCCGCGATCCATCACGTTGTCACCGGTCATGCCCTGCACCACACGCTTGAGTGGAATCTCGAGTCGCTTACCCGTGGCCGTGCGAGGCACGCTCTCGGTAAACACGATGGCGTCGGGCACGTGGCGAGGCGAGAGCTCGGTGCGAATGGCCGTGCGGATGCGCTTCTCCAGCTCGTCGCGGTCGACATCGGGGCCCGGCACGACGAGCATCACGAGTGTCCCCATGCCGCCATCGGCGTCTTCGAAGTGCATCAGCATCGAGTCGTTGACGCCGGGCAGCGGATCGAGAACAGCGTAGAACTCGGCCGTGCCGAGGCGCACCCCGCCACGGTTGAGCGTGGCGTCGGAGCGACCGGTGATCACCCAACTGTCGCGCGGTGTGCGGATGAGCCAGTCGCCGTGGCGCCAAATTCCGGGGTAGGTGTCGAAGTAGCTCGCGCGGTAGCGCTCAAAGTTCTCGTCGCCCCAGAAAAACACGGGCATGTTGGGCAGCGGCTTGGTGCAGACCAGCTCACCGGGTTCCCCGGCGATGGGGTGACCGTGAGGATCCCACGAGTCGGTGGCAACACCTAGCGGTCGACACGACATTTCGCCCGCATACACGGCCGTGAGCGGCGAACCCATGAGGAATCCCGAGCAGATGTCCGTTCCGCCAGATGCCGGGGCCAGCATGAGCGTTGGATTGACCTCGCGATACACCCATCCCGCCACATCGGCCGCGAGCGGCGATCCCGAG
>DBCH01000007.1:0-778 GCA_002292955.1 Microbacteriaceae bacterium UBA963
AGCCTCGCCCTCGCGGCCGGGGACCGGTCCGGTGCCGCGCGGATCGGTATACCCTCGGGAACGCTCGTCCTGATAGGGCTGATCCTGATACGGCTGACCCTGATAGGGCTGGTCTTGGTATGCGGGCTGTGCAGGATACGACTCGGTCGGATACGGTTGCTGGCCAGAGGGGTCACCGGTCTGCTGATAGCCTGCCGGATCGCTCGACGCAGCAAGTGGAGAACCCGGTGGGTAGGGATTCGAGGCGGCGGGCTGACCCTGATCTCCGCGGGAGTACTGCGGACCAGTGCTGTTTGCCATGCTGCAAATACTAACCCGGGTTGCGCAGCGCGTGGTGGACCGCCTCGCGGATGACCGTCGAAGAAAAACCACGTCGTGCGAGAAATCCGTGGAGCCGGCGGCGCGCTGCCTCGTCTGTGAGAGTTCCCATTCGGGAGGCACGCGCAACGGCGAGCTCGGTTGCCTGCTGTTGCTGCGAATCATCGTCGAGGTGCGACACCGCTTCGGACGCTGTGGCGCGGTCGATACCGCGCTCCGTAAGTTTCTGGACAATCACCCCACGACCTTTGCCGCCTCGGGCAACCAACTTATCGACGAGATGGGTAGCCATGCGCAGGTCATCGACATAACCCAGTCGATGCATGCGCTCAACCCACTCTTCGATGTCGTTCTCGGGAACATCGCGAACGGAGAGCCACGTTCGCACCTCGCGCTCCGACAGGTCACGGCGAGTGAGCGCGCGAAGCAGGGCGGTCTCGACGTCCGGCGATTCGATGTC
>DBCH01000007.1:836-1282 GCA_002292955.1 Microbacteriaceae bacterium UBA963
GGGTAACGGCTCATCAGGTGTGGCCTCATGAGGGTCCACCCACGGCAGGAACGTGACGTTGTTCACTAGGCGCTCTGTGCTACCGGTGCTGCGTCAGTGGTTGTGGCATCGGCCGAAGCGGCGTCACTGGGTGCCGCGTCAATCGAAGCGAGGTCATTGGGTGCGTCGTTGGCCGTGGACTTGTCGGCCGTTGCCTTGGCCGACTTGCCAGCCGCGGCTGGGTCCGCTGTGGCGTCTGCCGTGGCCTCTTCCTTCGCAACAACGAGCTTGGCCAGAAGCTTCTGCTCGATCTCATTGGCGATGTCGGGGTTGCTGAGCAAGAAGTTACGCGAGTTCTCTTTGCCCTGACCCAGCTGTTCGCTCTCGTAGGTGTACCAGGCACCCGACTTCTTGACGATGCCCTCGTCGACACCAAAGTCGATGAGGCTGCCCTCGCGTGAGATACC
>DBCH01000007.1:1378-1686 GCA_002292955.1 Microbacteriaceae bacterium UBA963
CTTGACGCGCGTGCGGTTACCCACGGCGTCGGCACCGTCTTTGAGGGTTTCGATGCGACGAATGTCGAGGCGCACAGATGCGTAGAACTTGAGCGCCTTACCGCCGGAGGTGGTCTCGGGGCTGCCGAAGAACACACCAATCTTCTCGCGAAGCTGGTTGATGAAAATCATGGTGGTGTTCGTGGTGTTCAACCCACCGGTGAGCTTGCGCAGAGCCTGCGACATGAGACGCGCCTGAAGGCCCACGTGTGTGTCGCCCATTTCGCCCTCGATCTCGGCGCGGGGCACGAGTGCGGCCACCGAGTCAA
>DBCH01000007.1:1805-1957 GCA_002292955.1 Microbacteriaceae bacterium UBA963
CCCAGTTTGCGCGCGTACTCGGGGTCGAGGGCGTGCTCGGCGTCGATGAAGGCGGCAATACCGCCGGCGCGCTGCGCGTTGGCGATGGCGTGCAGGGTAAGCGTGGTCTTACCCGAGGATTCGGGTCCGTAGATTTCGACGATGCGGCCACG
>DBCH01000007.1:1989-5358 GCA_002292955.1 Microbacteriaceae bacterium UBA963
AACATCGAGCGCAATCGAGCCGGTAGGAATGACCTCAACCGGAGCGCGTTCATCGCTGCCGAGGCGCATAACGGAACCCTTGCCAAACTGGCGGTCGATCTGGGCGAGTGCTGTTTCTAGTGCTTTTTCACGGTCTGCTGCTGAAGCCATGGCCGTCTCCTTTTCTGTGTTGAGGTGGGCTCGCCTATAGGCTGCCGGGCCGCTGCTCCGCTGCCGACCGGCCGTGGCATCGGGATGATGACGTGGCGGGACGGGCGCTGCGCAGTGCTACCGACAAGGCGGATGCGCCGGCGTGATGTGACTCACCGTACGAGCAACCTCGGACGGCAAAGACCGTCAGAGATGACTCGGGGAAACTCACCACACGTGGCTGCATGTGTAGGAGATTATCATTTTTCGAATATATGTTCGAAAACGATTCGGCGTGTCGCGAGTTAGGCGTCGTTACGTTTGGGCTCGGGGAGCCCCACGCCGTGCCATCGATTCTCCGGCACTTCAGCGGCTCGACAGAGCGCCTCCCACACGGTGCGCGGAGGAATGCCCCGCCGCAGGGCTTCGCTCGCCGAGATGTCACCCAGCTGCGCGATCACCAGATCGTCAGAGAGTATCTGACCGTACGCCTGACCAAACTCCGCACTCACGGCATACCAAAACTCGGATCGCCGCACGAGCTTGTGACCTTCTAGCGCAGCGAAGCGAAGTCGACGACGAGCTCGTCGGGAACAGTGTCGGGAACACTCACCGCGGTGATGCCCTCGAGCGATGCGAGGCGCGAACCTGCCTCGATGAGAATGCCCGAAACGGGAACCTCGAGTGCGTCGGCGATTGCCGCGAGGATCTCTGACGATGCCTCTTTCTGTCCGCGTTCTACCTCGCTGAGGTAACCCAGGGCCACACTGGCCTTGCCGGCTACCTGACGGAGCGTGTGCCCCTTTTGAAGACGAACGTCACGAAGCACATCGCCGATTTCTTGACGAACCAAAACCATGGTGACCTCCCTCTTTCGTGATTAAGACTGTTTGCGGTGTTACTGCTCTTTAGAGTTCAACGATAGTGCGAACCCGTGACTCAAATGTAAACGACAAATCTGAATTCCACATGTGAGCCTAAACGTGTCAACGTGAAAATTCTGTTTCGCATTCCCGGAACCAAGAAATTCATACCCGCGCTAAGACGTCGGAGAGTAACTCCAGGGCCGCGATTCCCGCGCGGGTGCGAACGGCGCTGCGATCGCCCTCGAGGAGCAGCTCGCGATGCCAGACACCAAACGGTGCGCTCACGGCCACGAACACGAGCCCCGGGGATTTTCCGTCTTGGTCGTCGGGCCCGGCAACACCCGTAGACGAGAGGCCGAAGGAGACGTCGAAACGCTCCCGCACGCCCACGGCCATCTGCTCGGCCACATCCGGATCGACGGCGCCGGAAGTTTCGAGCAGCTCGGCGTCAACGCCCAGCATCGATTCTTTGGTGTCGGTGGCATAGGCCACCACTCCCCCGCGAAACACGCGCGATACGCCGGGCACGCTCGTGAGGGCCGCCATGATCAGGCCTCCCGTGAGCGACTCCGCCACCGCTACGGTGAGGTTCTTGGCCGCGAGTTCCGCTACGAGGCGATGAACGGCATCCGGATGCTCGGGCGCGCGTGACGCGTCGTCTGCGGGAGGCTGCTCGGTCACTTGCCGCCTCGGCGCTGGGCGGGTCGTGTCGAGGCCTTCTTTGCTGGCCCGGTAGCGGCCGTCAATTTGCGCTGCTGGCGCACGCCGTCAACGAGGTAGTCGACCCCGGTCGCGAGGGTGATGATGACCACGAGCGTCATGAGCACCGTGTTCACGATGTCCATGGGTTGACCCCAGAGCGCGCTCAGCGGCATCAGTGCTGCCGTGATCGCTAGGAACTGCATGACCGTTTTGATCTTGCCGCCGCGGGACGCGGGAATGACCTGGTCGGAGATGACCACCATGCGGAAGACGGTGACACCGACCTCGCGAATCAGGATGACGACCGTTACCCACCACGGGAGTTCCCCCAGGATGGAGAGCGCGATGAGCGCGCCCCCGGTGAGAACTTTGTCGGCAATGGGGTCGAGAATCTTGCCCAGATCGGTCACGAGGTTGTACCGCCGGGCAATAAAACCGTCGATGCCGTCGGTGGCCATGCCCACCACGAAGAGCCCGGCGGCCACCCAGCGCGTGACGTCCGAAGCCTGGTCGGTGCTGATCAGCAGGAGCCAGATAAACGCGGGCGCAAAGAACATGCGCGCCACCGTGATGATATTCGGGGCGTTCCAATTGGAGACGCGCGCGCGGTCTACTCCCGACCCGTCAGTCCCCATGCGTCCTCATCTGATTCGTCGTCAACCGTCTCGAGCCCGGAAAACTGCTCGTCCACGGGATCCACGATAGCCGGTAGCCCCACGTCGGCCGTATTCACGTGGCTGGTGGCACGAACCGGCCGCGGCACTGCTTCGGTGGTGGGGAGGGGCGTGGTCGGGGCAGCGGGCGTGGCTGCCGCAGCGGCTGGCGCTGCCGACGCGACTACCGGAACATCGCCGCGCAACTTTGCGAGCACCGCGGGCAGCTGTTCCTGCGCCACCAAGACGTCTCGCGCCTTGGACCCCTCGGAGGGGCCAACAATTTCTCGGGATTCGAGCAGGTCCATGAGCCGGCCCGCCTTGGCGAAGCCCACCCGAAGTTTGCGCTGCAGCATCGACGTGGAGCCAAACTGAGACGAGATCACGAGCTCGGCAGCCTGCAGAAGCAGATCGAGGTCATCGCCGATGTCGGCATCAATCTCTTTGCGCTCAGCGGCCACGGCCACGTCCTGGCGGTATTCGGGCTGGGCCTGGCGGGTGACGTGTGCCACCACCTGTTGGATTTCGTCTTCGGAGACCCAGGCGCCTTGAACTCGAATGGCCTTGCTGGTGCCCTGAGGGAGGAAGAGCGCGTCGCCCTGACCCACCAGCTTGTCGGCGCCGGGCTGGTCGAGAATCACGCGCGAGTCGGTGACCGATGCCACGGCGAAGGCCAAGCGACTGGGCACGTTTGCTTTAATGAGACCGGTGACGACATCCACACTGGGTCGCTGGGTCGCCACGACGAGGTGGATGCCGGCGGCACGCGCCAACTGCGTGATGCGGGCAATCGAATCTTCAACGTCGCGCGGGGCAACCATCATGAGGTCGGCCAACTCGTCGACCACCACGAGCAAATAGGGGTAGGGGCGAAGCACGCGCTCGCTGCCCGGGGGGACCGTCACGGATCCGTCGGTGACCGCTTCGTTGAACGCGTCGATGTGACGGAACCCAAAGCTCGCCAGGTCGTCGTAGCGCATGTCCATCTCTTTGACCACCCACTGGAGGGCCTCGGCCGC
>DBCH01000007.1:5492-5784 GCA_002292955.1 Microbacteriaceae bacterium UBA963
CGTAATCATGGAGTTCACGAAGCTCGATTTACCGGAGCCCGTGGAACCGGCAACAAGAAGGTGCGGCATCTTGGCGAGGTTGGCCACGACGAAGCCGCCCTCAACGTCTTTGCCCATTCCGATGGTCATCGGGTGCTGGCTCTTGGCAGCGGGCGGGGAGCGAAGAACGTCGCCGAGAGTAACAATCTCGCGGTCGGTGTTGGGAATCTCCACACCGATGGCCGACTTTCCCGGAATGGGAGACAGGATGCGCACCTCGTTGGAGGCAACGGCGTAGGAGAGATTCTTGGTC
>DBCH01000139.1:0-3513 GCA_002292955.1 Microbacteriaceae bacterium UBA963
GGTGGAGTCGGGGAGCACGTTCGTGGAGAACGCCTTCATCAAGGCACGCGCCGCGGCCGAACACACGGGGCGGGCATCCCTGGCCGACGATTCGGGGCTGTGTGTCGATGCGCTCTCGGGCATGCCCGGCATTTTCTCCTCTCGCTGGTCGGGGGAGGGGGCCACGGATCTCCGCAACGTCGAGCTCCTGTTGGCCCAGCTGGCGGACGTGCCCGACGCGTATCGTTCGGCCCAGTTTCGCTGCGTGATTGCGGTCGTCGTTCCGCACACCTCGGACGCACCCGCGCGTGAGTTCAGCGTGGAGGGCGTGTGGGCGGGGCGTATCTCTCGGGCGCCGCTGGGTTCGAGCGGATTCGGCTACGACCCTATTTTCATCCCCGAAGGATACGAGGTCTCGGCGGCCGAGCTAGAACCCGCGACCAAGAACGCACTGAGCCATCGTGCCCGCGCCATCGCCGAATTGGCGAAGGTCCTGGGGTCTGCCTAGTTCTTCTTGTCGTCGGACCTGCGTGGCTTAAAGACCACTTCGGGAAGGGTAACTTCGGCGTCCGTGAGCGGGCCGTCGGCATTGCGGGCACGGTCCCGACGCGCGCGAATAAACGACTGCACGTAGTGGAAGATCGTGGGAATCAGCACGATGAGCACGACTCCGATGAGCACGACGTCGATGTACTCTTCCACGAGTTCACGGACACCGGGAATGTGGCCGGCCAAGAAGCCCACGTAGGTGAGCCCCGCACCCCAAATCGCGGCTCCAATAAAGTTGTAGAGCGTGTAGCGCTTCCACGGCATGTGCCCCACTCCCGCAGCGAGGGGAGTAAACGTGCGCACAACCGGAACGAAGCGCGCCAGGATCACCGCAAGGGGACCGAAGCGAACAAAGAACGCGTTCGTGCGCTCCACGTTTTTCTTGCTGAACAGGCCACTCTCACGCTTTTCAAAGATGCGGGGTCCCGCCTTGTGGCCAATCCAGTAACCCACCTCCCCACCCAAGAAAGCGGCGAGGGCAATCGAGGCACACACGATGCCGATGTTAACGCCGAACGTGCCGCTGATGGCGAGCACGCCCGTGAGAACCAGAAGAGTATCGCCGGGGAAGAGGAACCCAACCAGCAGCCCCGTCTCGGCAAAGATGATGATGCACACGCCCAAGAGCGCGTAGGCGCCGAATCCTTCGATGAGGTAAGCCGGGTCAAGCCAGGGAATCAGATGCACCGTCTGAGTTTACTGTTCAGGTGCTGGCAGAAAGTTCACGCTGTGCGAGCTGCTCCCGGCGTTCGCGCCGGTCCTGTAGCCATGTCCGAAGGCCAAAGATGATCGAGAGCGTGATAAAGCTTCCGCCGATGATGTACGCAGCGACCCTTACGCTCGGGATACTGGCGGCGAAGAACCCTACGACCGAGAGCCCCACGCCCCAGGCAATGGCACCGACGAGGTTGCTGGTGAGGAACTTGGTGTAGTTCATCTTGCCGATGCCGGCAATCCAGGGAATCAACACGCGCGCCCACGGCATGAATCGGGCGACGACCACAGACCACCAGCCGTACTTGAGATAAAAACGGTCCACGCGAACAATGAGCCTGCTCATTCTGGGGCCGGCCTTTTTGTCCAGATACGGTCGACCGAGGTGGCGGCCCATGATGAACCCCACCTGATCGCCGACAAACGCGGCGATACCTACACCGATGGCCAAGACCCACACGTTGAGCGTGTCGGACGCGGCAGCCGTCACGAGACCCGCCGCGAAGAGCAGTGAGTCGCCCGTGATGAACGGAATAAACACGCCCACAAAGAGACCGGTCCCGGCGAAGACCAGGCCCCACACGACCAAGTAGAACAGTATGGGGCCGGCGCTGGCGAGCAGATCACTCATCTGAGTGCCGAGGGTGGAAGCCAAAATCATGGTCGTCCTCTCGTTCCGTGTGTCGTGGGGACACGTTTTCGTTTGGTCATTACCCCCGCGTGCGGAAGGAGGGACTTGAACCCTCACGCCCGAAGGCACAGGATCCTAAATCCTGCGTGTCTGCCATTTCACCACTCCCGCTCTCTTCAATCTTAGGCAGGTCTGTGTGGAGTGAAATCACGACGAGGCTGTGGATAGGTCACCGAATGAGCGGGGGTCGGTCGGCACGATGACACCATGTCGCTCACACAGTCCGAGATCCAACAACTCATTGCCGCAGAGGTTACGCACTACGCCGAGAGGTCGCACGCCCGGGGAAAGCCGGGCATTCCCGACATTGACGATGCTGTTCTGGCCGTCGCCGACAAGTTATCGGGATACGGCGCGCTGCAACCCCTGCTGGATGATCCGACAATTGAGGAGATCTGGATTAATGCCCCGGATTGTCTGTTTGTTGCCAGAAACGGAACGGCCGAGCGTCTCGACCGGAGCGTGAGCGAAACTGAAATTCACCGCATCGTGGAGCGCATGCTGTGGCAAGCGGGGCGACGAGTCGACGCCTCGATGCCGTTTGTTGATGCCTCCCTTCCCGACGGCTCTCGGCTCCACGTGGTCATTCCGGACATCTCGCACCGACACTGGGCGGTGAACATCCGCAAGTTTTCGCGCTCCATCCGTTCGTTGGGCGATCTCGTGGAGCGCGAGGCGCTGACCCAGCAGGCGTCCGAGTTCTTGCGCATGTGTGTACTCGCGGGCCTCAACGTGATTGTGTCCGGTTCGACTCAGGCGGGTAAGACCACCCTCTTGAACGCTCTTCTTTCGGCCGGGCGCGTTGACGAGCGCATCGTGACGGTGGAGGAAACCCGAGAACTCGATATCGAGGCGCAAGACATTGTGTCGCTGCAGTGCCGCGCCCCGAACCTCGAGGGCGCGGGGGAGGTCAGCTTGAGACGGTTGATCAGCGAGGCCCTGCGGATGCGCCCCAATCGGTTGGTGGTGGGCGAGGTGCGCGGGGCCGAGAGCCTCGACATGCTCCTCGCCCTCAACAGTGGGTTGGCGGGCGCGTGTTCGGTGCACGCCAACAGCGCGCGCGAGGCCCTCAACAAACTGTGCGCGTTGCCCCTGCTGGCGGGGGGCAACGTGGACGGCGCGTTCGTTGCACAGACGGTTACCGCGTGTGTCGATGTTGTGGTGCACTGCGAGATTGACCGGTCGGGCGTTCGGCGCGTTCGAGAGATTGCCACCGTGACGTCCAACCACGGCTTGCCGGATGTCGAGGTGATTTTTGCCGCGGGCCCCGACGGTCTCATGCCAACGGGCCTCCAGCCCTCGCACCTGTCCAAGTTCGAGCGCGCCGGATTTGATCCCGTGCGATTGCTGGAGCGTGTCGCGTGCTGACCGCGTTGTGGGGCATAGGCCTCGGGGTCTCTCTCGGCGCGGGTGCGTGGCTCGTGCTGTCGGTGTTGGCGAGCCGACGCGTCGAGGCCCAGAGAGTGTTGGTCAGAATCACATCCCGCCGCCGAGATCCCGGCGCGGTGCGCAAACTTCTCGTCACCGTGGCCGTGGGAGTTTTCGTGAGTGTGGCGGTGGCACTCATCACCGGCATCCCC
>DBCH01000139.1:3616-3947 GCA_002292955.1 Microbacteriaceae bacterium UBA963
CCGAGGAATGGCCGGGCGTCATTGACGAGCTCATTTCCTCGCTCCGTTCCGGCGGCACGGTCACGGCAGCCATGTCGGTGCTCGCCCACTCGTCTCGCGGCGTCATCGCCGCCGGAGCCCGGGATTTCATGGTCGCGGTGAGCACCACAGCGGATGTTTCGGGGTCGCTCGCGCTCGCCAAGCGCGTGTGGGCCAGTGCGGTGGGTGACCGGGTCGTGGAGACACTGCGGCTTGCCGGTGAGTGCGGCGGTGCCGGAGTCATGCACGGCTTGGTCGCTCTGGCGCGCGACGTGCGACGCGAAACGTCGGTTCAGGCTGAGGTCCGTGCTCG
>DBCH01000106.1 GCA_002292955.1 Microbacteriaceae bacterium UBA963
TGGCCTCGGTACGGTCAATCACGAGTGACCCACCACTGGGGAGATACCCCTTGCGGTCGAGAGCCTTCTCGATCTGCTCCGTCACGCGGAACTCGACGAATGAATCCTTCGACGACGAGTGGTCAATCACACGCTCAAGAAGCTCGGGGGCCACGCCCTCAAGGTAGGTGCGAATGGTCTCACCCACAGTGGGTCCATCGATGATGACCTTGGTGAAGTCCTCGTTGAAGACATCGCGAATAATCTTGACCAGCAGGTCGGGTTCGCTGTGCAGGAGGACAGGCGCCTGGCCCTTGTCGACCTTGCTCGAGATGGCCGCCCACTGCGAACGTAGGCGATCGACGTCGTTGCGCAGCTGCTCTTCCGAGGCACCCTCGGCGGCGGTGCGCACGATAACGCCGACGTTCTCGGGAAGCACCTCTTTGAGGATCTTCTTGAGTCGGAGACGCTCGGGTTCGGGAAGCTTGCGGCTGATGCCGTTCATGGTGTTGTTGGGCACGTAAACGAGGTAGCGACCGGGAAGCGACACCTGCGAGGTGAGGCGCGCACCCTTGTGGCCGACAGGATCCTTGGTCACCTGCACGAGAACTTTGTCACCCGGCTTCAACGCGAGTTCAATTCGGCGTGACTGGTCTTTGTTTTCGACGGCGTCCCAATCCACCTCACCCGAATAGAGCACGGCGTTACGACCGCGGCCGATATCCACGAATGCTGCTTCCATCGAGGGCAGCACGTTTTGCACCTTGCCGAGGTAGACGTTTCCAATGAGGCTGGCCTCAGATGCCCGGGCAACGTAGTGCTCCACCAAAACGGTGTCTTCGAGAACGCCGATCTGCGTGCGATCTTCGCGCTCACGAACCACCATGACACGGTCAACCGACTCGCGCCGGGCAAGAAATTCGCTCTCGGTCACAACAGTGCGCCGACGGCCCACATCGCGGCCATCGCGGCGACGCTGCTTTTTGGCTTCCAGTCGAGTGGAGCCACGAATGCGCTGGGGCTCGGTAATGAGTTCGGGCTCGCGCGGCAGACGCACTTTCACTACCGTGCGCGATTCGTCGTCGCTCAGCGGGCGATTGTCACCCGCGCGCTGCCGTTGACGCCGCCGCAGCGAACCCTGCTCGTCAAAGGGATCGCCGTCGCGCTCCCAACGGTCACGTGTCGTTGCTTCGGGGCGCGGTAGGGCGGGGGCGTAGAAAACGAGGTCGGTGATCTCGCTTGCCGAAAGCGTGGGGATGTCGAGGCCGACTGCGGCGGCGGCTTCGGCCGCTACGTCCTCTTCAGATTCCGACGTGGCTGCTCCCGCGGATGCGGTGGACACAAGGTCGGGAATTCGGTCGGCGTGTGCCTCCAACCAGACCTCGGCGTTCTCGCCATGGCTGAACGGGTTGACGTCAGAATTTTTCTTTTTCACCATGAGTGGTGCAACTCTCCGCACCGCGAGCCCGTTTCTCGACGAACAAATCGTGGTGCTTAATCCTCGTGGCTAGCGCAGAGCGCCTGCCAAAAACTGCTTCGTGCTCACCGAAACGATGTCGAATTGGCGAGATGTGGGAGGAAAACCTGCCCACGAGCAACCTTGCGATTACCCAAAAGTCTTTGCGCTGCGACCCATCAGGGGGTTACAACTCTTCTAGTATCACACGGATTTGTTTCGCGCGCCGGAAATGGGGTGGGCAATCTCACTGCTGCAACTGCAATAATCAGGCGCGTGAGTGACACCGCAGAGATTTCCGCCCGCAAACCCGTTGCCGTATCGATTCTGTTCATCGTCGTAGCGGCGCTGGGACTTCTGGCCGCGTTCGCGCTGACCCTCGAAAAAATCCATGCGCTGACGAATCCCGGAGAAGCCGCGAGCTGCGATTTCAGTGTCGTCGTGCAGTGTGGCAAAAATCTTTCGTCGTGGCAGGGATCCCTTCTCGGCTTCCCCAACCCGCTGATAGGCATGATGGCGTGGCCGGTGGTCGCGGCCACCGGTGCCGCCATGCTGGCCGGTGCCCGCCTTGCCAACTGGTATTGGCGCGCCTTCGACATTGTGGCCACCCTCGGTTTTCTGTTCACCGTTTGGCTCTACGTCGAAAGCGTCTTCGTTCTCGGCACGCTCTGCCCGTGGTGCATGGTGACCTGGATCGCCACCATCACGCTGACCGTGGTGGCCAAGGGCTACACGATCAAGAACGGCGTATGGGGAACGCGGCCCTGGATTTTGGCTACCGGCGCCAAGATTCTGTCGTGGTCACCCACCATCATCTTCGGCATTTTGCTGATTGAGGCCGTTATCGCGCAGGTGCGCTTGGACTGGATTAACAACCTCTAAGTCACACTGCCGAGTGTGGCGGGAGCCCTCAACCGTTTAGGAGTTGGCGAACCACAGCCCGAGTTCGCGCACCGCTGAGTCCGGGGCGTCGGAACCGTGCACCAGGTTGCGCTGTACTGCCGCACCCCAGTCCCGGCCAAGATCGCCGCGAATTGTGCCCGGCGCTGCCGTGGTGGGGTCGGTCGTGCCCGCGAGCGCACGGAATCCCTCGATCACACGCTGACCGCGAAGGCGAACAGCAACCACGGGGCCGCTCGCCATGAACTCAACGAGGGGCTCAAAAAACGGCTTGCCCTCGTGCTCGGCGTAGTGGGCAACGAGAAGGTCGCGCGATGGCGTGATCATGCGCAGGTCGGCAATCTCGTAACCCTTCGCTTCAATGCGGCGCAATATCTCGCCCGTCAGTCCGCGTTCAACGCCGTCGGGCTTAACCAGTACCAGGGTTTCTTCGATCTCTGCGCTCATTGTGTGTTGTCCTCTCGAGTGGCGTGTCCGTTGTTGCGTACGTTTCGGGCCCGATCAATTCTCCCGCCCTGGACGAGGGCGTAGACCCACATTGCGGTAAAGACTGCCCCGACCACAAACATCGCTCCGGTAATGAATCCGCTCGCCACAACGACCGCTTGGGCGATCCACCCGAGGACAAGGCCGACGGTGAAACGCGCGAGCAAGGCACCGGCAATGAGAACCGCGATAACGAGCCCGCCACCCACGAGTGCCTGAACGAAATTGAGCGCTCTGAGACCCAGCAGGGTGAGCGCACCCAGGCCCACCACAATCGCTTCGAAGCCCAACACAATGGCCATGAGCGATTCCCGCGTGCCACGCTGACGTCGTGGCGTTCGCCGGGGTTGCCCGTTCGGTTGTGGTTGCGTTGAACTCATGACCATTTCTCCTCGATCGCGCAGGCCAGGGTGAGGCCCACGAGCGATATTGAGCCTGACACTACTACTGCGCCCTTGAGACTTTGCGCTGCATAGGCTCGAGCTTCGACCAATGCCACCACGGGGTCGGGCTGCACGATAACCAGAACCTCTGGGGGAAGCGACAGCGCGGCAGCGATGTCGCCAGCATCGATGGCTCGATCGCTCGGTGGTGTGGTGAGAATGATGCGGCGCACAAACGGCGCAAGGGTCGAGACAAACTCCACGTAGTCCTTGTCGGCCAGCGATCCAAAAACCAGTGTGATGTCATCGAAGTCGAAATATGACGTCAACGCCTCAGCCAGCGATTGGGCGCCGTGTGGATTGTGCGCGGCGTCGACGATGACCGGCGGATTGCTAGCGACACGCTGAAGGCGCCCGGGCGACGTGACGGTAGCAAAAGCTTCAGCAAGGAGGTTGCGGTCGATGGTTTGGCTCGCCCCGCCCAAGAAACTCTCCACGGCCATCAGGGCCACAGCGGCGTTGATGGCCTGGTGATCCCCGAGCAACCCCAGGAACAGGTCGTCATAGGTGCCCGCCAAGCCGATAATCGAGACGAGCTGACCACCCACGGCAACCTCCGACACCACCGAGGTGCCCCCGGTGCCAAGAACGTTAATGGCGGACTCAGTCAGCGCGGCCGCTTCGCGAAGGACGGCCTCTCCGTCGGGTTCTTGCGGTGCCGACACCACCATGGCAGCAGGCTTGATGATGCCCGACTTCGTGCGTGCGATCGTGTTGATATCGGGTCCGAGTCGTTCGGTGTGATCGAGCGCAATGGGCGTAAAGACGGCGACCACGCCATCGGCCACATTGGTGGCATCCCACTCTCCGCCCATGCCGGCCTCGACAACGGCAACGTCCACCGGGGCGTCGGCAAACGACGCAAAGCCCAGAACGGTGAGCACCTCAAAGAAGGTCAGTCGCAGCTCGCCCTTCGCAACCAGTTCCGCATCCACCATCTCCACGTAGGGCTTGATGTCAACCCAGTTGGCCACGAGCGTTTCGTCGGCAATGGGCTCGCCGTCAATCTGGATGCGCTCGTTGAGAGAAATCAGGTGGGGGCTTGTAAACAACCCGGTGCGCAAGCCCAGCGCGCGCAGAATCGACTCAATCAGGCGCGCGGTCGACGTCTTGCCGTTCGTGCCCGCGATGTGAATCACGGGATACGCCCGGTGCACGTCGCCGAGCAGTTCGACCACGCGACGTGTGGGTTCCAGACGGGGTTGGGGCTCCCCCTCCCCCATGCGCGAGAGGAGTTCCTGGTAGGCCAACTCGGCGGCGCGCGCGTATTCGGATTCCTCCGCCGACCTAGACATGGTGGGTGCGC